>CBFDEE010000304.1:0-3544 GCA_965603745.1 uncultured Bacteroides sp.
TGCTGCGTTAAACAGTTCAATGGCGAGTATCCTTTCAAGGTTCAGCATCACCTGGTAGCACTTGGTAGCGGCATTGGCCCCCATGCTTACGTGGTCCTCCTGTCCCTGGCTGGACTCAATCGAGTCAACCGATGCAGGCGTGCATAACTGCTTGTTATGGCTTACGATGGCTGCCTGAGTGTACTGCGGGATCATGAATCCCGAATTCAGTCCCGGGCGAGCGACAAGAAAGTTCGGCAATTCCCGGTGGCCCCCGAGCAGCTGATAGGTACGCCGCTCCGATATATTCCCCAGTTCGGACATGGCGATACAGAGGTTGTCAAGCGCAAGGGCCAGTGGCTGGCCGTGAAAATTACCGGCAGAAATGACCAGATCCTCGTCAGGGAATATGGTTGGATTATCGGTTACCGAATTTATCTCATTCTTGAACACATAGGCAACGTAATTGATTGAATCCTTGGAGGCACCGTGAACCTGGGGGATGCATCTGAAGGAGTATGGATCCTGCACATGGTTTTTTGCCCTGTTGATCAACTCGCTTCCTTCCAGCAGGTACCGTATCCGCCGGGCGGTCTTAATCTGCCCCTGGTGAGGCCGGATCTCCTGTACCAGTGGATGGAAGGGTTCTATCCTGCCGTCAAATGCATCCAGTGATACGGCAGATATGATGTCGGCCAGCTGGGAAAGCTTGAAAACACGCAGGCAGCAGTATACTCCGTAGGCACTCATGAACTGTGTCCCGTTCAGCAGGGCAAGCCCTTCCTTGGAAGCAAGTGTGACAGGTTCCCACTTCAGTTCCCTGAGTACCTCGCCCGCGGACTTCTTCCTGCCCTTGTGGTATACCTCTCCCTCTCCGATCAACGGAAGGCTCAGATGTGCCAGGGGGGCCAGGTCGCCGGAAGCACCCAGTGAACCATAGCTGTATATAACGGGGATGATACCCTGGTTGAAAAAATCAACCAGGCGACTGATGGTTCTCATCTGTATGCCGGAATTCCCGTAGGCAAGGGACTGTATCTTAAGGAACAGCATCAGCCTGGTGATCTCCTGCGGTATCTCATCTCCCTGTCCGCATGCATGAGACAGGACCAGGTTCTTCTGCAGGATACCCAGGTCCTCCTTGCTGATCAGGCAGTCATAGAGTGAACCGAACCCGGTGTTAATACCATAGAGGGGTTCCTGTGTCTTCTCAAGTTTATTATCCAGGTATTCACGGCATTTCCGGACGAGTGCCTCAGACTCATCGGACAGAGTCAGGTGCATTCCATCTTCCAGGATCTGCCGGATCCGGGTGAATCCAAGTTCATCTGGAGAGATCGCATGTTTTTGCATACGGGCTTATGGTTTCAGTCAGTATCTGTTATGTATATTCTAAGCTACCGGCCCTGTATGGCGGTAATGGCTTCTTCGATTGTCAGTTCCTTCTGTTCACCCGATCCCATATCTCTGAGAGAAATGATCTTTTTCTGCATTTCCTTTTCTCCGACCAGCGCCACGAAAGGAATTCCTTTCTGATGCGCATAGTTCATCTGTTTCTTCAGTTTGGCGTGGTCAGGGTAAATCTCCGTTGCAATCCCCGCCTCCCTGAATGCCGTAAGTATCCCCAGGATATATTTTTCTTCGGGCCCGCCAAAATTCACGAACATCAGCCTGGTTCCGGTCCTGACCTCTTCCGGGTACAGATCCAGCTGGCCAAGCACATCGTATATCCGGTCTGCGCCGAAAGACACCCCGACCCCCGAAATATCTGCGAGTCCGAAAATGCCGGTCAGGTCATCGTAACGCCCTCCTCCGCAGATACTTCCGATGTCAATATCCCTGGCCAGTACTTCGATGATGGCCCCGGTATAATAGTTCAGTCCCCTTGCAAGCGTCAGGTCAAGCTCAACTTCTGCCTTCAGATTACATGCACCGATATATTCGAACAGGCGGTGCATCTCCCGGACACCTTCGGTCCCCTGCAAGGAATCAGAGAGTATTCCGTTCAACTCCGCCAGTTTCTCCTCCGTGCTGCCGCTGAGCTGTAGGATAGGCTGCAGGTGTTCAATCGTGGTATCCGGGATCCCCCGTTCTCGGAGTTCTCCGGTAACTCCGTCAACACCGATCTTGTCCAGCTTGTCAAGCGCGGTGGTTATCTCCGTAAGCCGGTTTCGCTCTCCCAGGATATCGGTAATGCCTGCGAGGAGTTTCCGGTTATTGATCTTAATAATAACAGGGATGCCGAAGCGCTCGAACACCCTGTCAATAATCTCGACAAGTTCCAGTTCGTTCAGCAGGGATCTGCTTCCGATGATATCAGCATCACACTGAAAAAACTCTCTGTACCTGCCCTTCTGCGGCCGGTCCGCCCTCCATACAGGCTGGATCTGGTATCTCTTGAATGGGAAAGTGATCTCATTCCTGTGCTGTACCACATAGCGGGCAAAGGGTACGGTCAGGTCATATCTCAGTCCCTTCTCAGATATCCTGGCCGAAAGGCCGGACGGATCTTCACTGTTAAGGTGATCGCTATCCACTCCCCGCAGAAAGGTGCCTGAATTACGGATCCTGACCAGCAGCTTGTCCCCCGCCTCCCCGTATTTTCCAAGCAGGGTGTCGAGATTCTCCATTGCCGGAGTTTCAATGGGCTGGTACCCGAAAATCCGGAAGATCTCTTCAATTGTATCGAAAATATACGTCCGCCGTGCCACATCCGCCGGGGAATAATCGCGTGTTCCTTTGGGTATGCTTACTTTCTTCACAGGTAAATGCAATCTATTTACTTATCTTCTTCAGGTCTTTTGACAGGAAACCGTCCGGGCTCTTTTCATTGATCATATGGTAGTCGAAGTAGTAGAAGCTGGCATCATGAGCACCGATAAGTATCTTATAGCAGCGTGCGTAAAGCCGGGTACCTTCCGGCCCCACCTTGTGGAGAAACACTATGTCCTTATCATGGTTGCTGATGGCATCCCTTATATCATCCTTTTCGACAAGTTTGAAGGGGTGCGGATATATCTCCTGTATGCGGGCTGCGGAATTGACATCCCTGGCCATTTCTTCCGGAAGGAGGTAAAGGGTTTTTGTTTTGATATCCTTCATGTTGTCATTGTAATGCTTGAAGACATTTGACGAAATGATCTCCGGATTTTCGATGATGAGTTTCAGGTGTTTCTGGATAAACCGTACCAGGATCCCGAGCTTGTAATTATAGGATTCGTCTTCGACGCTGCCATAGGCAACGGGGACAGATACCAGGTCAGGCATCTGGTTCAGGTTAAAATAGTCTCCGCCGAGGGAAACATTCAGGAATTTATATTTCGCCTGCAGTTTGTCCTTCTCGAATATCACCGTGGTCAGGAACAGGAAGGAATAATTCGTATCCTGCCGCTTCTCTTCGAATTCCGAAAAGGGGATCATTTCCCATTCAGTGATGTCCCATTCCTCTTCCATGGCTTTCCTGATCTCCCCATCGTATAAATTAAGCGGATTCTGGTCCTTGACAACCAGGGTCTTTGTATTAAGGAATTTATCGAGGTCCTCCGGAGTTGGGATATACTGTGCA
>CBFDEE010000305.1:0-3542 GCA_965603745.1 uncultured Bacteroides sp.
CGGCAAGGATGAGATATTCATCAAGAAAAATTCCACACTGGTAAGATTGAGATACGATGACATCCTCTGGGTTGAGGCACTGGAGAACTATGTGATATTCAACACTTTCAATGACAAATACACCATTCATTTCACGATGAAGGCCATCGAGCAGAAACTGCCTCATGACAAATTCACCAGGGTGCACCGCTCGTACATTGTGAATACAGGCAGTATAGAGATCATCGAAGACAATTCGGTCCTCATCCGCGTTCAGGACGGTACAAAGAACATCCCCATCGGAAAATCCTATAAGGACAAACTGATGGGGGACATCAACCTGATGGTTAAGTAATGACCTCTAACCGTCAATTATTTCTCCGGCATCTTGCGCAGACATCTGATTCCCCATACCTTCTGGAGGTGGAAAGGGCGGAAGGCATTTATCTGTATGGCCCTGACGGCAAGGCCTACATCGACCTGGTATCGGGTGTTTCCGTCAGTAACATGGGACACGGGCATCCTGCCGTACTGAAAGCCGTCAGGGAACAGATCGATCATTACATGCATCTGCATGTTTACGGTGAACTGGTACAGCGCCCCCAGGTGGAACTGGCCGCCAGGCTGAATGAGAGCCTGCCCGAAAAGCTGGATTGCACCTATTTCGTTAATTCCGGCAGCGAGGCCATTGAGGGGGCATTGAAACTATCCCGGAGATACACCGGGCGCTACCGGACAATCGCTTTCCGGAATGCATATCACGGCAGTACTGCCGGGGCATTGAGCGTGATGGGGAATGAGGATATGAAGACTGCCTTCAGGCCGATCCCGCCGGGGACCGTATTGCTGGAGTTTAATGATTTCAGGGGACTGGAAGAGATCGACGATTCTATTGCATGCGTAATGATGGAACCCATCCAGGGGGAAGGAGGCATCGTCCTGCCGGAGAAAGGGTTCCTGGAAGAAGTGCAGGAGCGGTGCAGCAGGGCAGGGGCCCTGCTGGTCTTCGACGAGGTACAGACTGCATTTGGACGCACCGGTTCCCT
This sequence comes from uncultured Bacteroides sp., assembly GCA_965603745.1. GTDB lineage: Bacteria > Bacteroidota > Bacteroidia > Bacteroidales > SM23-62 > SM23-62. Next base: position 1,026 of record CBFDEE010000305.1, read on the forward strand.
CTGGGCATTCGAACACTGGAACGTGGTACCGGATATCCTGGTACTGGCCAAGGCGCTGGGGGGAGGCATGCCGCTGGGCGCTTTCATTACCTCATCGGAGATCATGGAGGTCTTGCAACATGATCCGGTACTCGGGCACATCACCACCTTCGGGGGCCACCCTGTTTCCTGTGCTGCGGGACTGGCAAGCCTGGATATACTGCTGAAGGAAGACTGGATCCGGCAGTCCCCCGAAAAAGAAAAACTCTTCAGGAAGCACCTTGACCACCCTTCAATACAGGAGATCAGGGGCATGGGGCTGTACCTTGCCGTTGAACTCGGGGATGCGGGGAAGATCCGGAGGTTCATGAAGGCAGCAATTGAGAACGGCATCGTTTCCGATTCATTCCTTTTTCATGAAACCGCATTCCGTGTGAGTCCCCCGCTCATCATTTCCCCGGAGCAGATAGAGGAGGTATGCAGCCGCCTGAATATCCTGCTCGATCAGCTGGAATAGCATACTTAGACAGTTTTTTATCCCCTGTTCATACTAATGCTTTTGTATCTGAGTTATATTTGTTGAGATGAACAGACTTCTTATCATCATTGCCTTTGGGTTTGCTGTTTCCCCGGTAATGTCCCAGGCGGGACCACCCACGGAAACCGAAGACAGCCTGTTCCTGCTTTTCAGGCAGTTCCGGACCATGGAATCAACTGAAGAAAGACAACAGCTGAATGCGGACATCCTGGATTATATGCAGTCAGGCCTGCTGCACCCGGGATCCTTTGAGTACAGGTTCGACAGCCTGAGAAAGCATGTGGGCATCCTGGACTCCAAAGACGGGAAGTTCCGGATCTTTACATGGAATATACCCTTAAGTGCCTGGGAGCATGAATATCATGGGATCGTCCAGGCATACAGCAGGGAGGAGGAAAACTGCCATATTTTAGTGCTCAGGGACGATCTCCGGAATATCCCCGATATTCTTCATGCACAGACCGGCAGGGATGCCTGGCCCGGGGCGCTCTATTACGATCTCAGGAGAAATAAAAAGGGAAAGGAAATCTTCTATACCCTGATCGGTTATAATTTCCATGACCGCTGGTCGGATAAAAAGATCATCGAGGTACTGCATTTCGATGGGGAGATGAATCCCCTTTTCGGGAAGCCGGTGTTCAATACCCCAACCGGCATTCAGCATCGTGTTGTTTTCGAATATTCCGGGGAAGTGGCCATGAACCTGCGCTATAACCCGGATATGAAAATGATCGTCTACGACCACCTGGCTCCCATCGAGCCCGAACTGAGCGGCCACGCCCGCTTCTATTCTCCGGACTTCTCCTACGACGGTTACAAATTCAAAAAGGGTATGTGGGAGTACCAGGAGGACGTGGACGTCCGGAACCGATAATCCCGGTCGCTATCCGGTTACCAAACAGGCCTTTGATTCCGGGAGCTAATACCGGACGTAAATCCCGTCAGACCGACCAGAATGTCGGTTTTCCTATGACGAAATGTCAGTCCCCCGCCAATGGCACACCGTTTGAAACATGCGGGATCAGAATAATCATTATTAAATCATAGAAGACAATGCAAAAAGGGAAAATTGGAGTTACCACCGAGAACATCTTTCCGATCATAAAAAAGTTCCTGTATTCAGAACATGAGATTTTCCTCAGGGAACTTATATCCAACGCGGTCGATGCCACACAGAAACTAAGAACACTTGCCTCAGCAGGTGAGTATAAGGAGGAACTGGGTGAGATGAAGATCCGGGTGAACCTGGATACGAAAAAGAAAACACTGAGCGTATCCGACAGCGGGATCGGGATGACCGGTGAGGAGATCAAGAAGTACATCAACCAGATCGCGTTTTCAAGCGCAGAGGAATTCCTCGAAAAATACAAGAACCAGAGCAATGCCATCATCGGCCATTTCGGGCTTGGATTCTATTCCTCATTCATGGTATCGGACAAGGTCGAGATAAAGACCCGGTCCTATAAAAAAGGCAGCAAGGCCGTCCACTGGTCCTGCGACGGAAGCCCGGAATACACCCTTGAGGACCTGGACAAAGAAGAAGTCGGTACCGAGGTTATCCTTCATCTTGACAAAGACTCAAAGGAATTCCTCGAAGAATCCAGGATCGAGGAAATGCTGAAAAGGTACTGCCGTTTCCTGCCCGTTGAGATTGCATTCGGCAAGGAGAAGGAGTGGAAGGAAGACAAGCACGTGGATACGGATAAGGACAGGATCATCAACGAGACCCAGCCGCTGTGGACCAAAAAGCCGGTGGACCTGAAAGACGAGGATTACAGCAAGTTCTACCAGGAACTGTATCCCATGTCAGAGGATCCCCTGTTCAATATCCATCTGAATGTCGATTATCCCTTCAACCTGACCGGGATATTATACTTCCCCCGCATTAAGAGCAATATCGAGGTACAGAAAAACAAGATCCAGCTCTATTGCAACCAGGTCTTCGTGACTGATTCGGTTGAAGGGATCGTTCCCGAGTTCCTGACGCTGCTGCACGGAGT
>CBFDEE010000306.1:0-3540 GCA_965603745.1 uncultured Bacteroides sp.
CACAGAGCCGGTATCCGGTCAGAAATCGAGGTAAAAATCTTTTGTCAGGTCCCTGTATTCCTCCGTATAATCATGCCTTGCTTCCTTCTCAATGGCAATTTCCTCATACATGAAGGTTCCGGGCCGGATTGAGCTGAATTCCATAAGGCGGCGCTTAACGGGATGCCCGGGATTCGGCCTGATCCCAAGGATTCGGACGGGCTGAAGTCCCACTTCATAACCCAGCCTCTCAAACACCCTGCTTTCCTCAAGTGGCAGCACCAGGCATAATTTACCGTTTTTCTTCAGGAGTGCCGGTACAGTAGCTGCCATTTCCTCAAGCGATAGCAATGCATCATGTTTACTGATGGCTTTACCCTCCTCTGCGGGGTGCAGGGAATTCCTGAAAAACGGGGGATTGGTAACAACAAGGTCGTATTTGCAGGGTGGCCTGAAATCCTGCAAAGCACTGTGAATCACCTTAATTCTGTCTTTCCAGGGACTGCTGTCTGCATTTTCCAGTGCCTGTTCATAAGATGCCCGGTCGATCTCGATTGCTGTGATATCTGCGCCTGAACGCTGGGCCAGCATCAGGGCCAGTAAACCGGTCCCCGTTCCAATATCCAGCACCTTCTCCGCACCGGACACATCAGCCCATGCTCCTAGCAGGACCGCGTCGGTTCCCACCCTGAAGGCCGTCCCCTCCTGGCTGATGGTAAATTGCTTGAACCTGAACCAGGGATTTGCCATATCAGATGTTTTTATGGATGCCCAGGCCAAACAGGGCATAATCATATTTCACAGGATCAGCGGGATCCAGTTCGCGTAACACCCCGGTAAGTTCTTCAACCGCTTTCCAGTCGTTTTGCTTCCTGCGGAGCAGGCCCAGTTTCCGGGCTGTGTTCCCCGTGTGAACATCGAGCGGCAAAAACAGGTCGGCGGGATCTATCCCGTCCCAAATCCCGAAATCCACCCCGGCCTGGTCCCTCCTGACCATCCACCGGAGAAACAGGTTGATCCTTTTGGCGGCAGAGCCCCGTGAGGGATCTGACAGATGCTTCCGGCTTCGTTCCTGATGGGACGTGTCCAGGAATATCCTGCGGAAATTCAGTATAGCATCTTTAATGCTTTTTCTTTTAAGGTAACCCTCAAGGAAAGACGGGTAGAGTCCGCCTCCGTCCCTGTACATGTTCGGCAGAGACCGCATAAAGAACTGGCAATCTTCAGGATTAAACGTCCTGTGCCTGAAGTTACTGAAGGCATCCAGGTCGCTCTCGTTCATGTGCATCAGAAAATCGACCGGGCGGTTGTCCATCCTCCGAACCAGGTCCATTGCATTACGGATAATTATATCCCGCCTTCCCCAGGCCAGCATCGCAGCAAGGAAACCGGAGATCTCGATGTTCTCCTTTCTGCTGAACGAATGCGGTATCTGAACCGGGTCATCTTCTATGAAAGCCGGGGTATTGTAGAGGCGGGCCTTATCTTCCAGCAGGCTCCTTATCGTATCGGGCAGGTGATTCATTGTTCAGGCAGGCTGGATATTATGAAAGGATCTGTCCGTCCTTCAGCTGGATTTTGCGGTCAGACATTCCGGCGAGCTCCATGTCATGGGTAACAATAACGAAAGTCTGGTTGAATTTTTCACGGAGGACAAAAAACATTTCATGCAATTCTTTCTTATTCCGGCTGTCGAGGTTCCCCGAGGGCTCATCTGCCAGGATCACTGAGGGTTCGTTTGCCAATGCCCTGGCCACTGCAACCCTTTGCTGTTCTCCCCCCGACAGTTCCTTGGGTTTGTGATCCAGCCTGTCCGACAGGCCAAGAAAGGCCAGCAGTTCCTTTGCCCTGGTTTCCACCTCTCCCCTTGAACGCCTGGCTATATATCCGGGAATGCATACATTTTCGAAAGCAGTGAATTCCGGCAGCAGGTGATGGAACTGGAAAACAAATCCGATTTTGCGGTTCCGGAATTTCGCCATCTGCTTCTCCCTCAGGGAATCAATATCCGTATCACCGACCCAGACCTTGCCCCCGTCCTTTTGCATCAATGTCCCGATTATCTGTAAGAGGGTTGTTTTGCCTGCACCGCTGCTTCCGACAATGGAAATGATCTCTCCTTTCCTGATTTCAAGGTCGATGCCTTTCAGGACCTTAAGGTCTCCGAATGACTTGGTAATGTTTTCGGTCCGGATCATATGCGGGAATGATTAATTCAGGATCAGGTACAAATATATCAAATACGCCGATAGCATGGCCAGGGCTTTCCACCTTGCCAGCATGAATCGGGGTGGTATCATGGCAATTATTACCATCAGAAGAGCCACACCGGCGAACCAGAATATATCAAAGCTCAGTGTGAGCGGATTCACGGCGATCGGCCTGATGATCGTGGTTATGCCTAGAACAAAGCCGATGTTGAAAATGTTCGATCCAATAATATTGCCGATGGAGATATCCGTTTCTTTCCTGAAGGCGGCTATAGCAGTGGTTGTCAGTTCAGGGATGCTGGTACCGACGGCAATTATCGATACCGAGATGATCCTTTCGCTGAGCCCTACCTGCCGGGCGATATCGATCGCACTGTCCACCAGCAGATCCGCTCCCAGTGCAAGTCCCCCGGAAGCCAGAACAACCCCAGGAACAGCCATCCAGGTTTTCATCCACCTGTGTTCATGCTCCGGGCCATGCCCCTTGTCTTGTTGTGAATGAACGGATTCACCAATTTTAGCGGGTCCGGCAGGTTCAGCAGGAATCCCGGCTTCCCTGCGTGAGCGGTAGACGGATACAAATATGTAAATTATGAGCATACACAGCAGAAATGCACCCTCCCTGGCTGAGAGATGCAGATCGAGGATAAAAAGCCAGACCATTATACTGAAAAAAAGCATGATGAGGCCATCAAACCAGATCGTGCGGGACCTGAGAGGGATGGGCAGAATAATGGCGGCAACGGAAAGGACCAGCAGGGTATTTGAGATATTGGAACCGATGATATTATAGATGGCCACATCCGGGTATCCTTTCAGCGCACCCGTCAGGCTGACCAGCAACTCGGGGGCAGAGGTTCCCATAGCCACAACCGTCAGTCCAATTACAAATGGGGACAGGTTCAGCCGCCTTGCGAGGGAAACACTGAATGTGATAAGCAGCCTTCCGCTGAGTATCAGTAAACCAAAACCAAGCAGTAGAAGGAGATATTCCATGGACTTTGAATGGTAAAACCGGGAAGCTTTTCTGCCGGGAGCCTATTTCAGGTCATCCTTGAATTTTTTGAAATCATCAGCCAGGTCACCGGCGCTGTCTTTGATGCTCTTCCCAACCTCTTTCAGATCTTCTGAAATCTCCGGTGCGGAATCGTTCAATTCACGTTTGATGTCATCCGCCGCTTTGCGGAATTCGCGCATCCCCTTGCCCAGTCCCCTTGCCATCTCCGGTATCTTCTTGGAACCAAAGAGCAGGAGCACCGCAAGCGCCAGGATCACTATCTCCTGTCCGCTGATAAATAACAATGTCTCTGGCATGACCTATATAACTAACAGTAAAGATACTGCAAAATAT
>CBFDEE010000307.1:0-3539 GCA_965603745.1 uncultured Bacteroides sp.
TATTCCTCACTGCTGCCTCCCGTAGGAGTCTGGTCCGTGTCTCAGTACCAGTGTGTGGGATCATCCTCTCAGACCCCATAGACATCGTAGTCTTGGTGAGCCGTTACCTCACCAACAAACTAATGTCACGTATGCCCATCCTTAACCGCCGGAGCTTTAATGAAAACACGATGCCGTGTTTAAATATTATGGGGTATTAATCCGGATTTCTCCGGGCTATGCCCCAGTTAAGGGTAGGTTACAAACGCGATACTCACCCGTGCGCCGGTCGCCATCATCACCGAAGCGATATGCTGCCCCTCGACTTGCATGTGTTAGGCCTGCCGCTAGCGTTCATCCTGAGCCAGGATCAAACTCTTCATTGTAATTAAGAATTTGAATGTTCTCAAGATTCAAAACCTTTTTGAATAAACGAGGTTCTTTTTAACTATTTCTAGCTGTGTACTAACCTTTTCAATCTTTCAAAGAACTTAGATATTTTCGGATTGCAAAGATAAGAATCAAATCTCACCCATGCAAATTTTCCTCAATCTGTAAATAAACTTTGCTTTAAAAGCGGCTGCAAATATAAAAACATTTGTTTAAATCCTGCAACAGTTACCGGAAAAAAATTCAAGCTTTTTTTGAGACTTTTTTTCGAAAGCGGCTGCAAATATAACCAGCATTTTTTGATATGCAAGGATTGTGCGAAAATAATATCTGCATATATAATATATTATATACAGGCAACGGCCCGTTTATGAGATATTAATAAGAATATCTTATCTTCGTTCAAGTTTCACTGAAGGATTGCAACATTGAGCAAAAGACTGGTCATAATACCCACCTATAACGAGATTGAAAACATCGAGAAGATCATCCGGAAAGCATTGAGCCTTGAGCCTGCTTTTGATGTTCTCATCATCGACGACAATTCCCCCGATGGCACGGCAGATGCGGTAAAGGGACTGCAGAACGAGTTCCCTGACAGGCTTCATATACTGGAACGACAGGGAAAGCTCGGACTGGGAACGGCCTACATCAAGGGCTTTTACTGGGCCCTGGAGAGGGATTACGATTATATCTTTGAAATGGATGCGGATTTCTCCCATAATCCAGAAGATCTTGTCCGCCTGTATGATACCTGCATGAACGGTGCCGACCTTGCTGTCGGGTCCAGGTACATTACCGGGGTCAACGTGGTAAACTGGCCCATGAACCGCATACTGATCTCCTATTTTGCCTCCCGGTATGTACGCTTTATTACACGCATGAAAGTCAGGGATTCAACGGCCGGATTTGTGGGTTATCACAAATCGGTGCTTGAAACCATCAACCTGGAAAAAATCCGCTTCAAGGGTTACGCCTTCCAGATAGAGATGAAATTCAATGCATGGAAACACGGATTCAACATCGTGGAAGTACCGATAATTTTCACAGACAGGCGTGAAGGGAAATCCAAGATGTCCGGGAAGATCGTCTATGAGGCTATATGGGGAGTTATCACCATGAAAGCGGGTTCCTGGTTTAAATCGTATAAAAAGGCTGCCTGATATATGTCTGATCTGTTGATCAAAAATGCCAGGATCGTAAATGAAGGCCGGATTTTTGACGGCCACATCCTCATTCACGGGGAAAAGGTCCATTCGGTTCTTTCCCTCGATGATCCCCTTCCGGGGGAAGCACAGAGCACTATCGATGCCGACGGCAGGCTTGTGCTCCCGGGAGTTATTGATGACCAGGTCCATTTCAGGGAACCCGGGCTGACCCATAAGGCAGATATCCGTACCGAATCCCGCGCGGCGGTGGCCGGGGGAATCACTTCCTACATGGAAATGCCCAATACCATACCTCAGACAACCACCATCGAAGAACTGGAAAATAAATACAGGATCGCCGCCAGTAATTCCCTTGCCAATTACGGATTCTACCTGGGTGCGACCAACGACAACATAGAAGAGATAAGGAAACTTAAGCCGGGACAATCCCCCGGCATCAAGATCTTCATGGGGGCTTCAACCGGGAATATGCTGGTCGATGACCAGGAAGCCCTTGATTCCATATTTGCAGATTCGCCCGTTCTGATAGCAACCCACTGCGAGGATGAATCAGTCATCCGCACCAACACGGAAACCTGCCGCCGCGAATACGGAGAGAACGTCCCCATTCACTGCCACCCTGAGATCAGGAGTGAAGAAGCCTGCTACCGCTCGTCGGCCAGAGCCGTTGAACTGGCCCGGAAGCACAATGCAAGGCTTCATATACTGCATATTTCCACGAAGAAGGAACTGGAGCTGTTTGACAATACCCTCCCGCCGGAGCAGAAGCAGATCACCTCCGAAGTATGTGTGCACCACCTCTGGTTCACCGACCTGGATTACGCAAAGCAGGGAACCAGGATCAAATGGAACCCGGCGGTGAAAACCGCTGAGGATCGCGAGGGACTCCGAACCGGACTTCTGGACAATCACCTGGATATCATCGCAACGGACCATGCCCCGCATACTGCCGGGGAAAAAGACAACAGCTATTTCAAAGCCCCCTCGGGCGGACCCCTGGTCCAGCATTCCCTCGTGGCAATGCTGGAACTGGCCAGAGCGGGACTGATGGACCTTCCGGCCCTGGCAGAAAAAATGTGCCACACTCCTGCAAGGATCTTCGGGGTAAAGGACCGCGGATTCATCCGGGAGGGATACTATGCCGACCTTGTCATCCTCGATGAAGATGACTGGACGGTCAGCAAGGATAATATATTGTATAAATGCGGGTGGTCGCCTTTCGAGGGACAAACATTCAGCACCCGTGTGGCCTGTACTTTTGTGAATGGCAGACTCGTTTATGAGTGGGACTACTCCGAGGATAAACACAGTTTCACGGAAGGGACATCAGGGCACAGGTTGCAGTTCAACCGTTAATATGCATTGATATATGAATAAAGCGGCCTTCCGGGTATTATCAACTGCTGCCTGCCTGATCCTGGCAGGTATTCTCCTTTTCTCCTGTTCCGGTAAAGAAAAATCAGCCGCTGCAGCCGTTGGCCAATCCGGGACTTCATTGGAGCACAGCCCGGACCAGACAACTGAACAAGCCGGAATCAAGACCGTTGCCGAACGGATCGTTTACGATGTGGAGATCATCAATCCTTACCCGGACGATCTCTGGACCACGGAATGCCTTGAGCCACTTGACCATGAAGCCCTGGTTGATTTTGTATTCAATGGCATATACGAGGGAAAATTTTCGGCCTTTGATATTTTTGAAGAAACCCCGCTCCCGGCCCGCAAGATTCGAAAAATGGAAGAAAACGGGGAATTCTCACGCGGGAGTATTGGGAAATTCCAGTTCCAGGAAGAATGGATCCTCGATACCGAAACAATGACCTTCTCCAAAAAGGTCACGGAAATCCGCATGGGACTCCAGAAATTCAACGAGGACGGAGACCTTACCGGCTACGCCCCATTGCTGAGGGTAGTTCTATAGGTGATAAGCGGCATTATTAGACAAGCCGCCTGACTTCGCGTCAGATAAGTAAGGGCGGTTTAATTATGTCACTTATCCTT
>CBFDEE010000308.1:0-3525 GCA_965603745.1 uncultured Bacteroides sp.
TCTCAGTTATATCAGAAAACATTACCGCTACCTGCCCGGGTGCTATCTGGAAAGCCAGTACATCGTAAGCACCTGTAATCAGATCATCCTGGTACTGAAAATCTGTGGTAGACCAGTTCTCGCCACCCAGCGCAACTTTCCTGTAAGTTTCGGGCACATGTGTGTCAGCCAGACCGGGAAAGATATCCTGTATAGTCTGACCGATGGAACCCCGGAAATCCTGCCCCAGAATTGCCTCTGATGCCGGATTGGCATCTATGAGTATCAGCTTTCCTTTCTGGTCGATCTGATAGATCAGGATTCCCATAGGTGAGGTCTTGATGAGATTCGAGCTGCGTTTCTCGCTTGTTGAAAGGGCCTGTTTATCCTGTTTTTTTTCCGTAATATCGAGGGCCGTGAACGTAATTCCCCTGGAATAATCCGAGGGATCATGGGAGACAGAGGTCAGAAGGATGTTGAGGGTCTTGCCGTCTTTCCTGAGTAATTCAGTTTCAACTTTGCCCTTTCCTTTGGCGGCAATCTGTTCATATTTGACATTTCCTACCCTGCTGTATTCCTCATCACTGGCATACAGCATGCGGGAACTCTGATCAATAAGCTCATGACGCTTATAGCCAAGCATTTCACAAAAGTAAGGATTGACCTCTTTGATAACCCGGTCCTGGACCATTCCAATACCCACAGGAGCTGCAGACAGGATGCTTTTAAGCTGGATAGACCGGTCCCTGAGTCCCCGTTCCAGGCGGTCAAGCTTGTTCAGGGATTTTATCTTCGTATTTGTTCCCATAATAGTGATTTGGAAATTCATATAAAAATATCTGAATCAAGGCCGCAGGCAGGGGTAAGTATGGTGACATATATCACCGCAAACGGGTATCATGCAACACCTTATCTGTCATATTATTCCACCGGTTGTTAAGAAATCTTAAAAAGAACGGAGGGAATACAGAAAATCAGGTAGATTTAATAAAAATTTATTGCAGGCATGTTTAAACTGGTCCTGGCCTATAGCCTGAGGTCTTTCCGTCGGAATGTATTTTACCATTTCATCAATATATTCGGGCTTATTATCGCCTTTACTTCGGTTTTTTACATCCTGATCTGGATAAACCAGGAGAAGAGTTATGATGATTTCCATCCGTCGGCGGACAGGATATACCGGTTCTCAGTGGAGTTTCAGAGAGGAGACCATCACAGCCATTTTGCCAGGACCTGGATGAACTGGACAAAAGACATGCCTGATTATTTCCCGGAAATAGAAGCCATGAACAGGCTTCAACCCATGCGCCGGGGAAGGATTAAGATCGGGGAAGAAAAATACACCGATTCCCGGTTTTTCCTTTGCGACAGCATCTATTTTGATTTTTTCGGAAACCGGTTAATCAGGGGAAATGCGGACAGAATACTGCGAGATCCCAAAACCCTTGTTCTTTCGGAGAGGACTGCCGAAAAGTTCTTCGGTGACGAGGATCCGCTGGGGAAAGAGATCCTGGCAGCCCACCAGTTTGATACATCATACCATTCCTATACGGTAAGCGGAATTATGGCCGACCCGGTAGTGAATTCCCATTTTAAGGCTGATCTTCTGGCACCCATCGATTACAGCCTGGAGGACCCGGGCTGGGTGTATATTTATTTCAGGCTTAAAGAGGGGACTGATCCCGGGACCATCCTCGGGAAATTCCCTGAATTCCTGTCCCAGTACATGGAAGAAGACCGCATCCAGGAACTGACCCCGCATTTCCAGCTTGTAAGGGACATACACCTGGGATCCGACAAGGACCGGGAAATTGAGCCCAATAACAGGGAACGCTCCTTGTATATTCTCGCAGCCGTCGCCATAATCCTCCTGCTGATCGTCTTTGTGAATAATGCGAACCTGCAGATCGCCATGATCAACGGAAAAATGCGGTTTATTTTCCTGAATCGTGTCAACGGGGCCCGGATACGGGATATTGCCAGGTTCATCGGCTGGGAAACGGCCATGGTCTACCTGATATCAGTACTTTCTGCCGTACTGGTCATCCTGCTCAGCATGCAGTGGTTCGAACGTTTCTTCGGGCACCCTATCCAGGTAATCAGATCAACTGTCTGGATCCAGGTCCTGGCACTCGCCCTGATCCTGACCTCGCTGGGCGTATTTATTGGTTTAATGCCTGTACTTCTGCTAGGGGTGAGGGAGCGTGCACATTATTTGAGCGGAAGGGTCTTTTACCAGACCGGATTCAGCTTCCTCCAGAACAGGAGGGGGCTTACGGGACGAAAAACACTGATGGTCTTACAGTTCTCCGGCTCTGTGCTCCTTGTGCTGTTTACCCTTTTTATTTATTTCCAGGTCCGGTTCATGATGACGGCAGGCATCGGCAGCCGACAGGACAACCTAATCGTACTCAGAAGCCTGCCGCAGCCTGCCCTGGATAAATACCAGGTGTTTAAAGAGGAATTACTGGATAACGCCATGGTCCTGGACGTGAGCGCATCCATGGACGAGCCTTCCAAGCTGCTGATGGACGCCATGCGCTTCGAGATGGAAGGTATGGATGAAGCCCTTGAAAATGAGATTATTGGAGTATTTCCTGTTGATGACAATTTTCTCGACTTCTACGACATAAAGCTGCTGGCGGGGCGTAACTTCCCTGCTTACAAAGGCATGGACGCACCGGAGCACTATATTATCAATGAATCTGCGCTTAAAAGACTGAGGCTCGACAACCCGGAGGATGCCATCGGGAGATCCTTCATGCTCATCTTCGGATGGCCTCATATTTTTAAGGGAGGAAATATTATAGGTGTCTCGGAGGATTTCCATTACTACACGATGAAGCAGATGATTAAACCCATGGTGATGTTCCAGAAGCATATCTGGTACTGGAATTTCCTTATCAGGATCAATGAGAATGAGTTCCAGGAAGCGCTGAACTATATCCGGGACACATGGAATAATATTTACCCGGATCTACCCTTTGAATATGACCTGGTTGATGATCTTTATTCCGGCATTTACAGGAATGAGATCCTGCAGGCAAAGATCCTGGGTTTAATTTCTCTTCTGACAATCATCAGTGCGTGCCTGGGTCTCGTGGGACTCATGCGTTATATGGCCGCTGCACGGACCCGGGAAATTGGCATCCGCAAAGTTATCGGGGCGAATACCCTCAGGATCCTCCTTCTGTTAAACAGGGAATTTCTTATTATGATCCTGCTTGCCCTTGTTGCCGGAATCCCGGTTGCCTGGTACCTGGTTAAGTCCTGGCTTCAGAACTATGTCTACCGGATAGAACTCGAATGGTGGGTCCCGGCTCTTGTCTGTATTGGATTCCTCGTCATCAGCCTGCTGACAACCAGCTACCAGTCTTTTATTACAGCTTCCAGGAATCCGGTGGACAGTCTTCGTTATGAATAGGTCAGGATCTGTCCCGGTTTTCAGACTTTTCTGAGCTTCCACTTTCCCTGCTGGAATATGATCGCAGCAATGATGGTCATCATCGTTTCGGCTGAGATAATGGCGATATATACGCCATTCTC
>CBFDEE010000309.1:0-3522 GCA_965603745.1 uncultured Bacteroides sp.
ACACCGGCACTTCAGAAAAGAATAGAGCAGGCCAGAAAGGAAGAACGACAAAGACTCGAGGGTAACGTCAATCGATTCCTTCAAGACCTACTCATTCAGTTCAATCAACGCGACCCTGAAGCCATTAAAGCCAAAATCCGCCAGCAGGGCCAGGACCTGTTCCTGTTCCGGATCCGGTAGCTGTTCAGGTTCCTTTTCCGGTGCCTTTTCCGTTGCCTGACGGCTGCGCAGGCGGATATCTATCTCAAGATAATCGGTCAAACTCTCTAGAAGGATCGTACGATGGCGATGAAATCATCAGCATTCAACGATGCCCCTCCTATCAATCCTCCGTCCACATCGGGATTGGCAAATAATTCCATGGCATTTGAAGGTTTGCAGCTGCCACCGTAAAGGATAGTCATATTCTCTGCTGCAGAGTCACCGAATCCGTCCCTGATGATTCCACGGATAAAGGCATGCATTTCCTGGGCCTGGGCAGGACTGGCAGTCACGCCTGTACCGATTGCCCAAACGGGCTCGTATGCAATCACAATATTGTCAAGCTCACGTGATTCCAGTCCTGACAGGGAGGTTTTTACCTGGGTTTCGACCACCTTGAAATGATTTCCGGCTTCCCTTTCGGATAACACTTCCCCGCAGCAGAAAATAGGTTTCAGTCCATGTTCAAGGGCCAGTTTGATCTTGCGATTCAGCAGATCATCATCTTCCCCGAAATAGCTTCTTCTCTCAGAGTGCCCCAGGATCACATACCCGGCACCTGCCGACTTGATCATTTCGGCGGAAACTTCACCGGTATAGGCACCGGCAGCTTCGGATGCACAGTTCTGGGCACTAAGGCTCACAGAACTCAGTGAGCCCGCCAGTTCCGAAAGATGTATGAATGGCGGTGCAATGATTACTTCTGCATCCGTGGGGTTTTCATCAAAGAAATCATTCACTGCTTTTGCCAGTTCAATTCCTTCCTGCAGGGTTTTATTCATCTTCCAGTTCCCTGCTACGATCAGTTTTCTCATTTTGCTGTTATTACTTTGGTTACGTTATTTCCTTTTCAGGCTAGTTGTATCCTGGGATCAAGCATTGCATAGACAAAATCAACCAGGATATTTATAAGCACAAAAATAAGAGAGATAAGGATAACTGAGCCCAGTACTACCGGAAAATCATAATTATTTAATGCATTCACGATAATATAGCCCAGTCCCTTCCAGCCGAAAATATATTCCACGAAGATCACACCTGCCATCAGGGAGGCAAACCATCCGCTGACTGCGGTAATGACCGGGTTCATGGAATTTTTCAGAGCATGCCTGCTGATTATCCTATAAAAGGACAGTCCCTTTGCCCTGGCCGTACGGATATAATCCTGGGAAAGCACTTCGAGCATGGAATTCCTCGAGAGTTGCACCACCACGGAAAGTGGCCTGATTCCCAGCGTCAGGGCAGGCAGGATCAGGTTTTTCAGGCTGAGGCGGATTCCCTGCCCGTACTCATCCACCTCCACAATGTTCCCGGTAAGATTCAGTCCCGTTACATCCTGCAGCTTATACGCAAACAGCCATCCGATCAGGATGGCAGCAAAAAAGGAAGGCAGGGACATACCCAGGGATGAGATCACGAGGACAGCCCGGTCATAAATACCGTCTTTCTTTATCGCTGCGAAAATACCGGCAATGGTACCTGCAACAAATGCCAGGAACATGGAGCAGAAGGCAAGTATAAATGTATTCGGAAGAGCCTGCATCAGTATGCTGCCTACTCTCTTCCGGCTCTGAAAAGACCTGCCAAGATAGGGGATCTTCAATACTACTGCACGGTGCCCGGAGATCCGGAACAGCACCTTTGCCTTGCTGTATTTGTCCCTTTCAAGGAAGACCAGGCTTTCTTCATTTACCGGATCATGCAGGGAAACAGGGGAAAGTTCGTTAAGGTATGCCAGGTACTGGATATACATCGGCCTGTCCAGCCCGAGATCCCTGCGGATCTGCACCAGGGTGGATTCATCCGCCCGCTGTCCGGCCATCATCCTTGCCGGATCGCCGGGCAGCACATGAAACAGGATGAACACGATACTGATCACCCCCCAGGCAACGAGTATCCCGTAAACGATCTTCTTAAGCAGGTAGACAGCCACGCCGGTGTCAGTTTTTCCTTCCGAAAGGCTGGAAGAATATGATCGATGAAAGAAACAGGAACAGGATGATGAATATGCCCAGGCTCCCCCTCTCCACAGCCCTTCGTTGCTTTGATACCGCAAATTGTAACAGGTTCTCACCCATCTCTTCCGGTGCGGGGAAATCATTATGATGCCATTTAGCCAGTATGACTCCTTCCTTCAGCAACAGGAGCCCGGGATTGGAACGGATGATGGTTTTAAGGGTTATTTCGTCTGTAGTATAGATACCGAAGCCGAGATCATTCTCTTCAACGACCCATTGGATCTCCTCCTCCAGGGAGGAACTCATACAATAAAAGGCGTGTCCCGATGCCTGGCACCAGGATGCCAGTTCATCCGCCAGTACAAGGGCTTTACTGTCCGCCTTCTCAATATGGGTGCAGACAAGCAGGAAACTGAAGCCTTCATCGCTCAGAATGTTTGGGACATGATCGATTCCGTATTCATCGACAATTGTAAAATCATGTATTGGCGGTTCGTAGCCATTGCTTATAAGCTTGTGTTCCGTATCAACGAACTGCCAGGTAGTATCCTCCCAGGGGAAATTATCTTCCGTGAATTCCTCAATGGCCCCGTCCTTTTCATAATAGAGGATGGTCTGGTATACATCCTGGGGTAATCCTTCGGGGACGCTCATTTCGTCAGGGATGTAGGTTCCCTCGCTGTACGGCCTGAAATCTAGCTGTGGAAGGTGCCTGAAGGCGTTCACCTGCAGAAGCAGGAACAGGATGGCAAATACCAGCAGGCCGGCCAGGGACCAGGAACCGGTCCATGGTTCGGATGCCTCTTTCCTGTAAAAGAAAATGATGAAAACGAAGGGAAGCAGGACCAGGTTCTTAATAAAGGTCTGCCAGTTGGTCATTATGATCGCATCCCCGAAACAACCGCAGTCCGTAACCGGGTTTGTAAGCGCCAGGACAAAGGCCAGAACGGTAAAAAAGCCCATAAAAATACTCACAGCCCAGGCCCCTGTTCTGAACCTGAACCTGAACAACAGGCTTATGCCAATCAGGAATTCAGCAGCTGCCAGGAAGAATGAGAGTATTATGGTGAGCGGTTCAAGGAAGCCGATATGGAATGCAATGAAATAATCGCTGAACTTGTATGCCGAACCCATTGGGTCCACCCCTTTTACAAATCCGCTGAATATAAAAACCAGTCCCACAAGAACCCCGGAAACCGTTATCAATACTGAGATGTAATTACTTTTTTTCATAATATCAGTTAAAAAGCAGGGCCTTTATCTTCCCGAAAATTTCTCCTGGTGTGAGCATCTCACCCTGGGCGCCGGCACAGTCGAGTATATGAACGGAGGGATCGGAGGAAGCCAGGTCTAGATATACCTC
>CBFDEE010000310.1:0-3505 GCA_965603745.1 uncultured Bacteroides sp.
GGTGAATATGCCGGCAGTATGCCATCAACCGAAGAGATAGAGGCTGCAACGGAAATTACGGAAATTCTGCCCGCACTGCGGATGCAACTCTCCGGGGGAGGAATAAAAACCCTTCGCGTCCGCAACAACAGGCTTATTCAGCATTTTGCAGCATCGCCAGAAGCTTTCACAAAGGTCAGCCGGCCATTCACCCCTGATGTTATCGTTTATTGTAAATCCGTTTACCTGTACCTGGAAAACAAGGGGACCACAGCGGAATTAATTGAGGAAGCGGAACCAGCGATCGTGGATTTAAGAAAGGCAAACGGGTATACCCCGAAGGTGTTGCTGATCCGTGGAACAGGACTTGTTGCCGCCGGAGATAATGCCGCGGATGCCGACACCATACTGGATTTATTTGAGGATATGATGCAGATGGCCTGGCTGAGCGAATCTTTCGGCGGTCCGCATCCATTAAGCCCGGAACAGGTGCAATTCATCGATACCTGGGAGGTGGAAAATTACCGCAGGAAGGCAGCTTCAGGACAGGCTGTTGAGGGCATTGCGAACCAGCGTACCATCATTGTGACCGGCGCTGCCATGGGATTTGGAGCGGGGATCGCACGGGGACTGTTTGAAAGGGGTGCCAATATAGTTATTGCAGATATAAACGAAGATGCCGGAAACGCTACCCTGGATGAATTCAGGAAGATGGGTAGGAAGAACCAGGCTATTTTTGTCAGGACGGACGTTTCGGATCCGGCAAGCCTGGAGAACCTCATGTTCGAGACGGTGAAGGCGTTCGGTGGACTGGATACCTTTATCAGCAATGCGGGCATACTGAGGGCAGGGGGACTGGATGAGATGGATGAGGATACCTTCGACCTTGTAACGAAAATTAACTATAATGCCTATTTCTATGGCACGAAGGCTGCCAGCCGGATCATGAAGGTACAGCAGAAAACTGCTGCCGGCGCAGCGAATGCTGGCAATACTGAGCCTGCCCCGGCGGATGTATCACACACGAGTCGTCCGGCAGGCCGGCAGCATTTCTGTGATATAATCCAGATCAATTCAAAATCCGGACTCAGCGGCAGTAAAATGAACTTCGCATATGCCGGAGGGATATTCGGGGGGATCGGACTGACCCAGTCCTTTGCCCTGGAACTGGCTCCGTACAACATTAAGGTGAATTCGGTATGCCCGGGTAATTTTTTCGAGGGCCCCCTGTGGTCGGATCCTGAAAACGGGCTTTTCATACAGTACCTGAACGCCGGGAAAGTCCCCGGGGCCAGAAACATTGAAGACGTTAAGAAACATTATGAATCACAGGTGCCCCTTGGAAGAGGCTGCCGGCCGGGAGACGTGCTGAAAGCCATACTCTATGTCATGGAACAGGAATATGAAACCGGTCAGGCCGTTCCTGTAACCGGCGGCCAGACCATGCTGAGGTGATGGTGGCACCGGACAACCGTCACAAAGAATGGTCCGGGGGTTTAACAATAAAATATTAAAGTGAAAACAAAAGCAGTTAGATTATACGGTGAGGATGACCTGAGACTGGAGGAATTCGAGCTTCCTCCCATAACGGAAAATGAGATCCTTGCAGAAGTCATTTCAGACAGCCTCTGTATGTCATCCTACAAGGCGGCAACGCAGGGTGCCCGGCACAAACGGGTTCCCGATGATGTAGCGGAAAACCCGGTGATCATCGGGCATGAATTTGCCGGGAAGATCCTCGAAGTGGGGGAGAACTGGAAACATAAATTCAGTCCCGGCGACAAATTTACCGTCCAGCCTGCCCTGGGGGAGGTCACCATGGATGCCGCCGGCTACAGTTTCCGGTGGTTCGGAGGCGATGCGACCCGTGTGGTTATACCTGAAATCTACCTGGAGAGGGACTGCATTATTCCCTTCGAGGACGATTCTTACTTCATGAGTTCGCTGGCGGAACCCTATTCCTGCGTGGCCGGGACTTTCGAAGCACATTTCCATACGAAATACGGTTCCTATGTGCATGAAATGGGCATACGCGAAGGGGGCAGAATGGCCATGCTCGGAGCCGCCGGTCCCATGGGCGTTGCAGCCATTGATTTTATCGTGCATACAGACCGGAAACCTTCCCTGCTGGTGGTCACGGACATCGACCAGAACAGGCTGGATTACCTTTCGGGACTCATCACGGCGGAGGAAGCAAAACTGAATGGCATTGAACTGGTCTACATCAATTCGGCAGAAAAGAATACGGATCACCTGAGATCCCTGACCCCGGACGGAAGCGGATATGATGACATCCTGGTATTTGCCGCGGTCCGACAGGTCGTTGAACAGGCCGATGCCCTGCTGGCATTCGACGGCTGTCTGAATTTCTTTGCCGGTCCCTCCGATACCGGATTCAAGGCTGAGATCAACTTCTACAAGCAGCATTATAATTTCACCCATTATGTGGCCACCAGCGGCGGTAATACGGATGATATCCGCAGGTCTATCGATATGATGGTGGCCGGAAGGCTTAGTCCCCAGTACCTGGTTACACATATCGGGGGACTGGATTCTGTCATGTACGCCACCTGCCGCCTGCCCCAGCTGCCCGGAGCAAAAAAACTCATTTATACCCATATCAGCATGCCCCTTACGGCCATCGGTGATTTTGCTGAAAAGGGAAAAGAGGACCCGCTGTTTTCAGAACTTCACCGGATCTGTGAACGGCACGGGGGATTGTGGAATACTGAAGCAGAAAAATATCTCCTGGAAAACGGCAAACCCGTTTAATGTATCCAGAACCATTCATAAACATGGAAAACAGCAAGCTTGATACCGTATTGATGCATCCCCGGGACCAGATCACTGAGGTTATCGGAAGGATATACAGGGCCGGGCTGACAACCACATCCGGAGGAAATATATCCATTATTGATGAGCACGGGGATATCTGGGTGACCCCTTCCGCCATTGACAAGGGGTCCCTGAACCGCAAGGACATCGTATGTGTTAAAAAGGACGGAACGGTGAAGGGGCATCATAAACCTTCCTCTGAATTCCCGTTCCATAAAGCTATCTATGAAGCCAGGCCGGATATCCGGGCTGTCATTCATGCACATCCCCCGGCACTGGTGTCTTTCAGCATTGTCAGGCAGATCCCGGATATGAATATTATACCGCAGGCAAGGCAGGTATGCGGGACAATCGGCTATGCCTCCTATGCCATTCCCGGCGGGGAGGAACTTGGAAAAATGATCGCCGCTGAATTTAATAAAGGCCATCATGCCGTGATCATGGAAAATCACGGATCAGTCATAGGGGGGAAAGATCTGCTGGATGCCTTCCTGCGCTTTGAGACCTTCGAGTTTGCATGCCGGACCATTATCGGGGCCAGCACGGTTGGCGAACCCGTTTATCTTTCCGAAGAACAGATCGCTGAGTTTGAGTCCCAGGTACCCGCGGACCTTCCAGAATTCAGAAATGCAGAACATGATGCGGAGGAACTTTCCATCCGCCGGAACATCCGCAACCTTGTAAAGAGGGC
>CBFDEE010000311.1:0-3480 GCA_965603745.1 uncultured Bacteroides sp.
CCCGTCGAAAAGGTGCACGATCCGGTGGGATGTCTCAGCATCCGTCGGCGAGTGTGTAACCATTATGATGGTCGTTCCTTCCTTGTTCAGCTCGGTTAACAGGGCAAGTACTTCCTCCCCGTTGGCGGAGTCAAGGTTTCCCGTCGGTTCGTCTGCAAGGATCAGCTTGGGATTGGTGACCACAGCCCTTGAAATGGCGACCCTCTGCTGCTGTCCGCCGGAAAGCTGCTGCGGGAAGTGCTTCTTCCTGTGCGCGATCTTCATCCTCTCGAGGACATCGTTCACCTTCTGTTTCCTCTCGGAAGATGAAACATTCATGTAGAGAAGGGGCAGTTCGACATTCTCATACACGGTCAGTTCATCGATCAGGTTAAAACTCTGGAAGACGAAGCCGATATTTCCCTTTCGAAGGTTTGTACGGTGTCTTTCCTTGAATTTTGACACTTCCGTTCCATCGAAAAGGAGGCTTCCGTCACTCGGATTGTCAAGCAGTCCCAGGATATTCAGAAGGGTTGATTTCCCGCATCCCGAGGGACCCATAATTGCCACGAACTCTCCTCCCTGTATTTCCATGCTCACTTTGTTCAAAGCAGTGGTTTCCACCTCATCCGTTCGGAAAATTTTTGTCAGTTCTTCGGTTTTGATCATGATCTAAAGTATTTAAAAGGTAATCTGTAATATTTCTAATTCTTAAGTATAAGCTTATCAACATCCCCGAAAGTATCGTATGAGGATATTATGACCTGTTCCCCGGGTTCAAGTCCCGAAAGAACCTCGTAATACCTCGGGTTCTGCCTGCCGATGCTGATATCCCTCCTGTAAGCGAATTCCCCGCTTTCATCAATGACAAAGACCCATTGTCCGCCCGTGCTCTGGTAGAATCCGCCCCTCGGGATCAGCACTGCCTGTTTGGATTCACCAAGTTCAAGCTTGATCCTTGAGGTCTGCCCGATGCGGATAGCCCCGGGGATATTTTCGGTGAATTCCATATCCACATAGAAGCGGCCGTTCTGCACTTCGGGATAGATCTTGGTGATCTTCCCCGGATAGGGTACCCCTGCAAAATCACAATCCCCTACCAGTCCCCTGTTAACACGGGCAATATAATGTTCGTCAATTTCAACTCTCAGCTTGTAGGAATCCAGGATGTTGACGGTACCGATCCTAGTGCCGTACATGATGACCTCCCCGATTTCCGGATTAAGGGAAGCCAGTTCACCATTCACGGGGGCTTTGATATTGAGATTTTCAAGTCTCTGTTGGATGATTTCAAGGTTATTTGTAAGGCTTCTGACCGATGTTTCAAGCGATTCAACCTGGATGGACCGGAAAATGGAATCCTGGTACTGGATCTCCTTCAGAAGATCCAGTTTCTGTACCGTGGCTTCATATTGTTCCATTGACTGTTCAAATTCTTCTTTGGAAATATGCTCTTCCTTATACAATACCTTATTATTGTTATAGGCACGTTCCTGAAGTTTCAGCAAGCGCTCTGTTTCAATGATCTGGCTCTCGCTGTTCATCTGCTGCTGGACCATAAGCAGCCTGGCGGTACGAAGCTCGTTGATTGCCCTGGCCACCTGGGCTTCGTTATTGGATATATCAAGGATAAGGTTGACATTGCTGAGCCTCATGATCACATCACCCTTTTTCAGCATGTTCCCCTCATCGATCAGGATTTCCTCTACCCTTCCGCCTTCAATGGCATCAAGATAAATGGTCTTTATCGGTTCAACGGTACCGATGACAGCAATATAATCCTGGAATACATCCTTATTGATCCCCGCAATCGATATCTTTTCAGTGTCCACGTTGAGCTTGGAGCTCTTGTCACCGAATACCAGGTTATAGAAAACAAAAAGAAAAACTACACTCCCGGCAAATATCCATATATTCCTTTTGCTGAAGAGTTTGAACTTCTTCTCAATTTTGCGATCCATGCCATCCATTGCCAGAGGTTTAAGAGTTATCGCCAGCTAATTTTCATTTATTGTGCCAAATATTCTACATCACTGATAATATGCCTGTTATATGCACAGCTAATTAAAATAATCAGGATTTAACTGTCCCGTATTGCTACAATAACAGTACGAATCCGGACATTCAAAAAAATATATGTAAATTTACCAACGCACCGGGAAACCGGTCCGGAGTATGAATTAAAAGCCACCCTGAAAATGAGTACGAAAGTCGGGAGAGTCCTCGCCGTTGATGATAATGAAGATATTTTATTTGCACTGAAATTACTGCTGAAACAGCACGTTGAGCTTATCACCACCGTCAACGAGCCTGAACAGATCCCAAAATTGCTGGCAGATGAAGATTATGATGTGATCCTCCTGGACATGAATTTTACAAAGGATGCGATCAGCGGCCAGGAAGGATTTGACTGGCTGGCAAAGATAATGGAACTGGATCCCGATGCAGTGGTTTGCTTTATTACGGCCTACGGGGATGCCGAAAAAGCAGTGAAGGCAATCAAGGCAGGAGCGACGGACTTTATACTCAAGCCCTGGCAGAATGAAAAACTCCTGGCTACCATATCCTCCTCGATCAAGCTCAGAAGATCACGCATGGAGGCGAAGGGACTGAAATCGAGGCAACAGGAGATCTCAGCTGTTTATGATCAGCCCTTTCATGAATTCATAGGAGACTCGGCTGAAATGCAGAAGGTTTTCATAACCATCAAGAAGGTAGCCGCTACAGATGCAAATGTACTGATCCTGGGAGAAAACGGCACAGGCAAGGAACTGGTCGCCAGGGCCCTGCACAGGAATTCCGTAAGAAAGGACGAGGTTTTCATCAGTGTTGACCTGGGCTCGATCGCAGAAACCCTTTTCGAGAGCGAACTGTTCGGCCATGAAAAAGGGGCCTTCACGGATGCCAACAAGATGAAGCAGGGCCGCTTCGAGATTGCTCACGGAGGCACCCTCTTCCTTGACGAGATAGGGAACCTTTCCCTCCCTATGCAGACCAAGTTGCTGACAGTGATCGAACGCAGGGAGGTAACCCGTGTCGGCAGCAACAAACCCATCCCGGTAAACGTCCGGCTGATCTGTGCCACAAATATCGATATCCACGATATGGTAAACGATAATAATTTCCGCCAGGACCTCCTTTACAGGATCAATACCGTGGAGATAGACCTCCCCCCGCTGCGTGAACGGACAGGGGATATTCCCCACCTGGTGGAGCACTTTCTCAAGATCTATTCAAAAAAATACAAAAAAAGTATCAGAGGCATCAACCTGGAAGCACTTAAAACCCTGAACCAGTACCAATGGCCGGGGAATGTCAGGGAACTTCAGCATGCCATAGAAAGGGCTATAATAATGAGTGAAGGAAACCAGCTGGAGGCGGAAGATTTTCTCCTTTCCGCCTCGGGCAGCAAGGTGGGGGAAATAGAACTTGACACCTACAACCTGGAAGATATCGAAAAATCAATTATCACCAAGGTACTCAAACAGCACCAGGGAAATA
>CBFDEE010000312.1:0-3480 GCA_965603745.1 uncultured Bacteroides sp.
AATGTGGCGGCTACAAGGAAAGTCGCGAAGAAACGCATGGCTGAATCCATCGGCTGTAAAAAATGGACAAACGTAATTAACTGCAAATATTATTCCAAAACCGCCTCTTTATGCCTGGAAGGGATATTAATTAAGCTGCCTTTAAAATTTCGGTACCTCCGGAATGTTACACCGTCGCTACATCGCTTCCCGATGTAAGGCTCCTTGTGTAACAATTCCTCCGGTGATGCACCGAAATTTTGCAGCAGCGTATTAAAATTCATGGAAGGCAGGCAGAAAGAGGTGGTTTTGGAATGCGAAGATATAAACAAGGGGCTCTTGAAAACCCGGTGATTACAATGTTCAGCTGAAGCCTATTTTTTCATATTATTGGGCGAGACGAAGAAACAGACCGAGTATGATCCGAAAGGTATTATTCTGGACCGTGGCAGCCATTCTTGTGGGGATCCTCATCTACGCATTTTTTGAACTTCGTAAAGGCAGCATCCAGAAGGCTGAAGTCATTCAGGCTGTACCCACGGATGCTGCAATTTTGATTAATGCCCAGGACTTCAACGGCTTTGTCAGGGATGAGATGTCACGCAACAAGATCTGGCAGGAACTGGGGACTTTGAAAAAGATCGGGGAATTTCAGGATGTGATTCACCATCTGGATTCCCTGTTGATTGATGATAAAGAGATAGCAGGCCTTTACAGGGATTCTGATATTTCTTTCTCCCTTCATAAGTCCGGCCGGGACAATTTCGAATATATAATGTATTATCCCATGAAGAACATGGGCAATGACAGGCAGATCCTGCGGTTCATCCAGGACAAGATCCCTGACGGCGCAAGCATTTCAAACCGGCGATACAGCGAAATAAGGGTCTTTGACGTTGAATTTCCAGGTAAGAAACGAGGCTTTTCGTTTGCCTTCACTCGGGGACTGCTGCTTGTGAGCAGGTCATCAATATTACTGGAGGAAAGCATCCGGCAGATTGAACTTAACCAGGGTGTTGCTGATGAGCCCGGGTTTTCCGAGGTGGCGCGTACAGCGGGCAGGAACGTGGAAGGGAATATATATCTTGATTACAAAACAATACCCGGCATAGTCTCACACCTGTTTAACAGCCGGTACTCTGAACAGGTATCCGATTTTATTCATTATGCAGACTGGTCCGAGATAGATGTAAACATCCGGCCGGATGCTGTCCTGTTGAATGGATTCACCCATTCCGGTCCCGGGCCGGAAGATTTTCTGAGCGTCATTCTGAAACACCAACCCCAGCGTCTCGATATTGAAGCTGTCATTCCCGAAAACATGGCTGCTTTTGCGGCCATCGGACTGGATGATTTCACCAGATACAAGCGGGATTATATCGAATATCTCGAGGTTAATGGCATCGGGCGGGCCTACCTGAGAGATCTGAGAGCTCTGAACGAAAAATACAAAACGGATATTGACAAGATCTTCCTCACGGTTATGGACCGGCAGGTGGCTCTGGTGTTGGCCGATGTAAGGAATTTCGGGTGGGATGAAAATGCTTATGTGGTGTGTAACACGAAAAGCCGGAGCCTGGCTGAAGAAAAACTCATGGAGTTCCTGGGAATTGTGGCGGAAAAAGACGGCATTGCACTTTCCTCCCTGATCATAGAGAGACCGGTCAACGGAGATATGGACTACACTTTTTATCAGATACCCGTTCCCTACCTTCCGGGAAAACTATTCGGAAAACTTTTCAGCGGGATCAACAGCAAGTATTGCGCTTTCCATGATAACTACATGGTTTTTGGAAACTCCATTCCGGCACTGTCGAAATACATCCATGCCAACCAGCTGGGCAATAACCTGGGCAGCGACCTTGAATTTAACCAGTTCTCCGAATACCTTGCCTCACGGTCGAATTTGTATCTGTATCTGAATATTCCAGCATCAGGCAAACTGATGGAAAGATTTCTTCGTCCGGACCTGGTTGAGAAGTTTAATAAAGAAAGTGAGCACTTCTCAAAATTCCAGGCATTCGCATATCAGATCACTTCAGAAAACGACCTGGCATATAATAACATCATCCTGAAATATACCGCGGACATGAGGGATGAGGCCCAGACCGTATGGGAAAGCAGGCTCGATTTACCGCTTGCCTCAAAGCCCAGGCTTGTTAAAAATCATTATACGGGGGAGAAGGAGATCTTTGTTCAGGATACAGGCCACAACATTTACCTTTTGAATAGTTCGGGAAGGATCCTGTGGAAGCAGAATATCGGTGACCTGATACTGGGAGACGTTTACCAGATCGATTATTACAAAAACGGTAAGCTGCAGTTGATCTTCAATACACGGGAACAGCTCCACCTGATTGACCGTAACGGTAATTATGTGGAACGTTATCCCGTGGCACTAAGGTCTCCTGCCACCAACGCAATGGCCCTGTTCGATTATGAAAAAAGCCGGGATTACAGGATTGCCCTGGCATGCGAGGACCGTGGCATTTACCTGTACGATAAATCCGGCAGCCTGGTCAGGGGATGGAATATCTTCAAGACGGAAGGCCGGGTCAGGATGCCGCTCAAACATTTCAGGATCGACAGCAGGGACTATATCGTGTTCGCGGATCATTTCACCACGTATATACTGAATCGCAGGGGGGAAACCAGGGTGCGTGTGAATGAGCATTTCCCCGTTGCCGTGAATGCTGACATTATTCTCGAAAGCCATACAACAGGAATTAAACCCCGGCTGGTGCTGACCGATTCCCTGGGACAGGTTCATTTTATTTATTTTGACGGTACGGTTGAATCGGTAGATCTTGGCGCGTATTCAGGCAATCATTTTTTCTAGTACAGCGACCTGGACGGGAGCGGACACCGCGAATTTATATTTGTTGACGGAAAGGAAATGAAAGTCTTCAGCCATGACGGGAGCAGGAAGTTCTCCCGTTCCTTCAAATCCGCCGTCAGCCATTCGCCTGTTATATACCAGTTTTCATACGGGAATAAAAAGATCGGACTGGTCTCGGAAGGGATGAATGAGCTTTACCTTGTCAACAGTGACGGAAGTCTTTACAATGGCTTTCCCCTTCTGGGCTCCACTCCCTTCAGTATCGGTGTAATTGACAGGTCAGCCTCCAAATTCAACCTGATCGTAGGAAGTGATGAAAACTTTTTGTATAATTATTCCGTACAATAGAGATCTATAAAGTTGATAAATATGTATTTACAAAGATTCCTGCCACATCTGATTATCCTTCTGGCTGTTCTGGCCGTAATGTCCTGTACTGATGACTGGCTCAGATCGGAGTACGATATGACCGTAAAATGGGAAGGGGGATACGAGGGACCCCTGATTTTCGGAGACCTGAGCCTCAAGGATTTGCTGGAGGAGTTCGACAGCACGGGATATGTATTCGAAGACAGTACCGGGTTTCTCTATGCAGCCTATTCAAAGGATACTACCCTGACGGGCCCTGATATGCTCGAGATAAAGGACCAGAAATTCATACA
>CBFDEE010000313.1:0-3473 GCA_965603745.1 uncultured Bacteroides sp.
CATAACGGTATAAGGGCTTTCGGATACGTTGACCAGGCTTTTATCCTGGGCGGTAAGACCGGTGATGTTCAGGCTGAGCAAAAGGAGAAGTACTGTACGTACTGCTATAGATTTCATTTCAAGGTGTTTTAATCGGATTTGTCCGGTTTCGATGTAAACAGGTATGTTCCCGAGCCTGCTTCTACGATAAGATATTCCCCCTTTTGTTCGGTTCCTGATATCCCTTCGGCCTGTTCGAGGGATACCCCGGACTCACTTACCCGTGAGCCGGCCGCTGCCGGTATATAGATCCTTGCAGTCGTATTGGGAGGTACGCATACATTCAATACGAGTTCTTCATCCCCGGCCTTCCAGCCTGATTCAATTTTCCCGTAGGGTGACATGTGCCATGCCCCTGCATGATCCAGCCGGGAGTTAAGCAGGGGCTTGATTATGATCTTCTTATAACCCGGGTGATCCGGATCGCTCCGGATGCCCGCTACGTTTTTATAGATCCATTCCCCGATGGCGCCATAGGCATAATGGTTAAAGGAGTTCATACCCACAGTCTGGAACGTGCTGTCGGGCTTGATCCCGTCCCATCGTTCCCAGATGGTAGTTGCTCCCATAGTAACAGGAAACAGCCAGGAGGGATACCTGTCCTGAAAGAGAAGGTAGTAGGCAGTTTCGGGATAGCCATTCTCCGACAATGCATGGCAGATCAGGGGGGTACCAAGAAATCCTGTTGTGAGATGCAGGAGATTTTCCACATCGCCTGCCAGAAAGTCTGCAGCTGACTGCCTGAGTTTTTCCGGCAGCAGGTCAAATTGCAGGGCCAGGCTGTATGCGGTCTGGGTATCGGAAGAAAGTCTGCCGGTCGGAGTCATGAATTCCTTCTGGAAAGCGGCTTTGATCTTTGGCAGCATATCCGAGTACCTCTTGGCGTCCTCATCCTTCCCAAGTATGGATGCTGTTTTCATCAGCAAGTTTGTGGAGTGGTAGAAATAGGCCGTTGCGATCAGGTCCTTGTCCGTATGTGCTCCTGCATATCCGTAATCGGGTGACTGGGGTTTGAGACTGTAATATTCGGCAAAGGACAGCCAGTCGCCGAAATGGAACCCGTAATCGAAAATATACCGCTCGCCGGCGTGGTGTACCATATATTCAACCCAGGCTTTCATGGATGCATACTGCGATTCGAGGATCCGTTTGTCGCTGTAGGACTGGTAAAGTGCCCAGGGCACTGTGACAGCAGCATCCGCCCATCCGGTTGCAGCATAGCCGTCCGACCAGCCGGTGCCCCCACCTCCTTCAAGGATCATGGGGACCACCCTGGGAACGCTGCCATCTTCCCGCTGGTCGGCAGCCAGATCCCTGAGCCATTTGGTGAAGAATGAAGCCGTATTCATATTGAAGCAGGCTGTGGGAGCAAAAACCTGTGCATCGCCGGTCCAGCCCATGCGTTCGTCGCGCTGGGGACAATCCGTGGGAATGTCCAGGAAATTGCCACGGAGTCCCCATTGAATATTTTTCTGCAGCTGGTTGACCAACGGATCGGAACACTCAAAACCACCTGTAGGTTCCATATCAGAGTGGATCACCCTGGCTTCCAGGTCGCCCAGGGAGATATCCCCAGGGTATCCTGTAACCTTCACATACCTGAATCCCTGGAAAGTGAAATGAGGCTCAAATGTTTCTATACCCTCTCCTTTGAATGTATAGCGGACCTCCTGGCGTGCGGACCGGAGGTTATCCGTATAGAAATTCCCATTCTTGTCAAGTACCTCTGCATGCAGAAGGATAATTTCTGTGTTTTTGTCTCCGGAAAGCTGAAATCTCACCCAACCAACCAGGTTCTGTCCCATATCGAATACCAGTTCACCGGCAGGAGTGATGATTTTTTCAACCGGTTTTATGGTTTCGGTGATCCTGACCGGGACACCCTCAGAGGGCACGATGTTCGCATAACCGAAGTCCCGTTCCAGGCAGCTTGTCCAGTCTCTGTCCCTGAATCCGGGCATATCCCAGCCCGGGATCTCAAGCCCGGCATCATAGATCTCACCGTCATAGATCTCCGATTTTAATATGGGACCGGCACCTGTCTTCCAGGTTTTATCAGTTGTTATATATTCTTCTGTTCCGTCCGAATAAGTTATCTTAAGCTGCAGCAGGAGAGCGGTCCCCTGTCCATAGAAGTGCTTCTTGCCTTCCCATCCGAAACGCCCGCTGTACCATCCTTCCGACAGGATGGCCCCGATGGCATTTCCACCAGCCCTTACCTGGTCTGTGACATCGTATACCTGGTACTGGAGACGCTTATTATAGCTTGTCCATCCCGGTGTGAATTGCTGGTCCCCCACACGTTCACCGTTCAGATGAACTTCATACAATCCATGACAGGTGACGTACAATTGCGCCCGGCTGACCTTCTTTTTCAGGTTGAACTCCTTGCGAAGGTATGGACAGGGATCTGCACCATCGCCGGCCGGCTTTGTTGCAGGATCGATCCAGCTTGCTTTCCATTCCGATCTGTCAAGCAGTCCCATTTCCCAAAAAGCTGTTGGGCTCCAGCCCGAAACATTTTCCTTATTATCCCATACTCTGACCTGCCAGTAAATGCGCTGGCCGCTTTCTGGTTCAGTTCCTCCGTAGGGCACAAGATGTGAGTCTTCCGAAGGGATCTTTCCGGAATCCCAGCTCAGCAGGCCGGATTCAAGGCCCTCTTCTGTTTCCGCGGTACGGATCTGATATGCTGTTTGCAATACGCCGCGTTCTCCGGACATGATATGCCAGCTCAGGCAGGGTTGCAGTGTTTCCAGTCCCACAGGATTAATCCTGTGCTCGGCACGAAGATGCTCAACCTCCAGCCCGGATGCCCACAGGATCTTCGGGAGGAATAAAAGGGCAAGGAACGGCAGGAACAGTCGTTCGGATAAAGACATTGGATTGGGTGATTTTGTTGATTTCATGTTTTTGCACTTTGTATGTATTAACAGGGCATTCTTAACCGGGAATCTTACCCGGAATTTTAACAGAATAAAAATAGCGGAAATAAGTAGATTTTTTAGCATATTTATATAGATTTCGAATTCATGAAAATTACCTATGAAAACAGTAGTTGCAGTACACACGGCCATGGCTATGGTGGAACCGGTAAAAGCACTTTTCCAGGAAAACATTCCTGATGTCAGGCTCATCAATATTGCTGATGACAGCCTGATACAGGATGTAATACATGAAGGGAAGGTACCGGAATCCGTCAGGAAGCGTTTGTTCAGGTACTACAATGCAGCGGTTGACGCCGGGGCTGATGTGATCTTCAATACCTGTTCATCTGTCGGGGATGTTGCCATCGAGGCCAGGGAACAGCTTCCCGTACCCCTGGTCAAGATCGATGATGCCATGGCCAGGCAGGCCGTAGAGGAATATTCCGGGATCTGCGTAATGGCCACATTGCCCACTACACTTGAACCGACTAAAAAACTGATTGAAAG
>CBFDEE010000314.1:0-3465 GCA_965603745.1 uncultured Bacteroides sp.
TCATGATGCCCACAGGTGGGGCACTTCCGTGCCGTGATGATACCCATAGTGGGTTTCACTTTATCCATTTTTCATTTCCAAAAGAGCCGCCGAAACAAGCTTAACAAGCCCCCAGATGGCATCGGCGGCAACTCCAAGTGCAGCTCCGAAATTATTGATATATGGATCCGGAGTATGCACACGGATCCGGCCGGCAATCTCCTGCCGTGCTTTTTCTGCCGCATTAAAAAGGAAAGGGGCAATTTCATAAACGGTGTCTGGCAAACTAATGGAAGGCTCACCGGAAGGCAAGGCAATTATGAAATAAAGGTCTTCATTTTCCTGCAATGGAATTCTGCCGGAAATAACACCCTCATTTTCTCTTTCGGATCTGAAGAGAATTCCAGGGGATTCCTGTTTCCGGGCATCGGATATACGGATCTCTCCGCCGGGCGGGACCAGGCCATAAAGGCGTTTTTTATCTCGCAGCATGGACGCCCGGATCTCCGCCTCGGATGGGGTATAACGGTTCTCGTACCTCTCTGCCTCGGTCCTTATTCTGCCGGACCCGAAATAAAGTGTAAAAGAATTCCCGCTGATGTCGAATTCATTATCCATGCAGTATTTGGGCTTCAGGTAGAAGCTGGATTCGGGATCGGCTCCGATATCCCCGTCGCGCGAGAATTTTTTTCCTGTCGCCCCTCCGTAGGCCCAGAACAGGTCAATACCATTTGCTATGTCCTTTGCCTGCATCCTCAGGATCAATCCTTCACCTTCATTCATCGCCAGCAAATGCAGGTTCAACTCGCCAGGTCCAATCATGG
The DNA here is from genome assembly GCA_965603745.1 of uncultured Bacteroides sp. Classification (GTDB taxonomy): domain Bacteria; phylum Bacteroidota; class Bacteroidia; order Bacteroidales; family SM23-62; genus SM23-62. The sequence goes on from CBFDEE010000314.1 coordinate 804, forward strand.
GATCGTGGATTTCATAGATCATGGATCCGGGCCTGTACCTGGCGGTGATCTGTTGGGCATTGATGATCCAGATGCTGCTGTCGCCGGATCCGATCCCGAACTTCAGGTTCCCGCCCATGCCGGGAAGATACAGGGCAAATTCCGGCCGGTCCCCCGCTTCGATCCTGAATCCCGTGTTCGTCCCGTACAGGGCCCTGTTAAAGCGGCGCTCCCCGTTATTAATAACAAAGTCTTCTCCCTGAGGATAATAACGCACCGAACGCTCAATGCCATGCCAGGGCGCTTCGGCTGGTTCTTCCTTTGTACAGGAGAGGAAAGCAGAAATAGAAATAAGAAGAGTAAGAATTCGCAGCGTATGCATAAATAATAATCATTCTTTAAAAGGCAGGGTTTTCATCTTAAAAATATCATCCCCTGGAACGATGGTGGGCCAGCCGCCCGGATCCATATAAAGGGGATTGATGTTAAGCATCGGCATACCGTTGGCCGAGCGGGTGTAAGCATGATAAACGATAAAGGTCGTGTCATTCTCGTAAAAAAATCCGTTATGTCCCCTGCCCGGTTACTCATGTTCGCCAGCCAGGAAAACGGTGTACCGGTTATCCAGCCAGCTGCCGCCGTCTCTGGCAAGATAGGGGCCATGAAGATCTTTTGACCGCCCCATAACGATCTGGTAATTACTTTCGAGTCCCTTGCAGCAAATTCCCCTGGAGGCAAAAATATAATGGTAATCGGCATCTCTGATAATAAAGACACCTTCACCCAGGGCGGGCGTGATCACGGTAAGTTCCCGGTGCCAGGCCGGAAGCGCTTCCCTTGAAAACACACTCCCCGCCCTTTTCCATTCTGTCCGGTCATCAGACGTCTTAATGGATACCCCCCTTTCCGTGTGGAATACATAATAACGGCTACCCTGCTTTATCATGACAGGATCGTGCACACGAAGGTCCCCGCTGAGCGGGCTTCCCCCTTCCTGGGCATGAACACTGTCAATAATAAGGGATCCCGTAATCAGGAGAAGGATGAAACATTTTACGGACAACCGAGCAATAGCATGCATTTTTATGATTTTTTGTGATGAATATGAAAATAAGGGGCTATTTCACCAGGATATAGTTTTTAAATTCACCCAGCCTTCTGCCAAACAAAAGCCATTTCTCGATGAATGACACGATCCGGTATTTCAGTTTATCGTGTTTGGATATCGGCCTGTTGTGGCTGATTTTACCGCCGGAACGAAGCTGGTCCTGCCAGTTAAACTTCGCTATCCATTCAGCCATAACCGCAGGGTGGGTACCCTTGAAAACAGGTACCCGTCTTAGTGGACCATAATCAAAAATATCGTTGAATTGTTCATTTCGGATCATTTCAGCCACCTTGCCCCTGCCGCGGTGATTAGCCGTAAAGACCTTGATCTTACTGGCCATGAAATCCGGAGGCCTGACCCAGCCGTAATGATAGATATGAGCATCAAGCCCGGCAACCCTGAGTTTGTAGGTATTGTCATGTTGCCTGTAGTCGATCCCGTTGAAATCCGGGATCCTGCGGAAAGACTGTGCCGATTCCCATGAATGTATGGAGGGGTCGTTACGTATGATCCTGATCTCCTTTTTGTACCAGCAGTGCGAGTTCTGGTAATGCTTGTAATCGCCCCAGAAATGGAGATAATTGAACAGGAATCCCTCCACACGGGTATCATCAAGGTAATCCCTGCACTTCTGCTGGATTTCCGGCAGGTCCTTCTCGTGCACGACTTCATCCGACTGAAGATAAAAAAGCCAGTCCCCTGTGCAGTGTCTTTTTGCTATATCCGTCTGGTGGGCATGTTCCATTCCCCTGGGATACTTTTCAATATCCCATAAGGTATCGATGATCCTGATTTTATCACTCTGTATCCCGAGGATCTCCTCCCGGGTATTATCATCGGGATCCGAGTCACCGAGCGCAATGACAAATTCATCCACGATCGGAAGAATGGACAGAACGGTCTGCTTCATCGGGTAATAGAGTTTGCCCGCATTCTTGCCCATGCTGAATCCGCTGATTTTCATAAGAAACAGCAATTTGCTAAAATCGACTTAATCCTACAAGAGATTTGCCAAAAGTTTGACAAACAAAGCATCCCTGTCCCGAGCCTGGTTTAAAAAGGATTCAAACGCGCCTTTGATTAATGCTGGCAATGATTACTTAGTGTTTCATAATGTTTTCATTTTATTTCTGTAAATGTAAGGATTATTTATAAAAAGGAAATACAGATCTCATAATATTATTAAGATGGTTATTGTTTGATTTTCACAATATTCAAATTTTCTGTATATAAGAATTTATTGCCCGAAGGACGAATCAGGTATCCAGCTTAAAAGGAAGGTTAATAATATATAGTATATTCAAAATCTGGATCAGAAGCTTATAGCTGAGAAAAATTGAGGTTAATAATATGCTATCATGCTTTCATGCAGGTTGATTATACTATTGTTTTTTCAAATGCTCTGTACATTGGGCAGCAATTGCCAGGACACTTCATTCGGGCTGCATAATTATTGCGGGGAATCCATGTTGTATCGTCTTAAATATGGGATATTGAATGTTGGTCATGGAACGATTTCATGTTTAACAAATCACGAAGGGAATATTAGTCATATCAAGGCTAAAGCTGAAAGTT
>CBFDEE010000315.1:0-3438 GCA_965603745.1 uncultured Bacteroides sp.
TCTCCGCATATTTACCGGCCAGTCGTGGACGAATACTGTTAATATCTCATTTACAGGATTTTTCATGCGGACCGGTGACATTTACAGTAAATGTTGGATGTTCTGAAGCATCCGATCAGGTCCAGGATGAACAAAGAATCATCAGTAAAGTACTCCAGGATCAGGGCTTTTGCCGGAAACAGGAAAAATATCCGTTTCCTGATCCTGCGAATGAAGCCCCTGGGTGACACAATCCTCACCACCCCGGTATATTATGCCCTGAAAAAGGCATATCCTGAATGCCGGATAACTGTCGTGATAGCAAAGAAGTTCACAGAGGTGATGCATAACAATCCGCATGTCAATGAGATACTCGAATACGACCGGGGATCGTACCTGGTCTTCCTGTTCCGGATCCTTTTCAGGAAGTTCGATATCAGTATAGACTTCAACAACAATCCCAGGTCAGCACAGCTTACACTTATGGCCTGGGCAAAATTCAGGATCGGCAGGCCCAAGGGCAGAAATTTCTTTTACAACCTTAAAATCCCCATGCCGGATGACAGGCTTTATATCGTTGAAAAAAACCTGCATCTATGTGAACCACTGGGCATACCCACCTCGGAAATAAAATATTTCTACATACCTGATGATGGATCAACTGCCTTTGCCCGGCAACTGCTTTCGGAGAAAAGTCCAGGCAGGGATATCATCGGATTATATGTTTCCGGAAGTGCAAAAACACAGATATGGGCTTTTGACAGGTACATAGCCCTGGGTAAAAAGGTAATCAGTGAACTAAACCGGGATGTCATGATACTATACGGCCCGCAGGACAGGATGCTGATCGAAACACTGCAAAAGGATGATCCCGTTTCCCGGGAATTTATAATTCCGCCACCGGTGACCATTAATCAACTGGGGGCTCTGATTAAAAATTGCTCGGTGCTGGTTACAGGTGACGGGGGACCAAAACATATGTCCGTCTCACTTGATGTACCCACCATAACCATATTCGGAAGCATCAGCAGCGAAGGATGGAATCCGCCGGACACGGAAAGATTTCCATTTCTGGCATCGGATATCGAATGCTATCCGTGTTTTGATAAGAAGGTATGCAGGTACGACACCTACGATTGCCTGAAGGGCATAAGCGTAACAGATGTCTATAGTGTACTTGCCCGCTTGCTGGAAAAGGGACGGGAAAACGATCGTGATACAAGCCGTGCGAACGATCGGCAGATAGGCCGGGAGCAAGATCCGGAGTCCGCTAGATAAGCTTGTAATTCTTATATTCGAAAAGGCGCCTGCCGGTTTTCTGTTCAATCCAGTAGAGGATGCGGTCGCTGGTCCTGAAGCTTTTTTTGTTCTCGTCAAGCCGGGCTTCCCAGTTGAAGTTATTGATCCTCTCCTCCATCACTTTCGGATGCGTGCCCCGGAACCGCTTGATGGATTCCACGGATGAATAATCGAACAGGCTGGTATGATTTACCTTGCGGTCCACCCACTGGTCACTGTGATACAGCTTATTGAAACTGACATGTTTCTGCTGCATGATATCGGGCGGGCGGACCCATCCGTAGTGGTACATGGAGGCTCCGGCCGGTTTGACTCTCAGTTTTCTGCCATTGAGGCGGAATCCCTGGGCATCCCTGTATGACCGGATACTCTTTTTGTTCCTGATGATCCTGATCTCATTCCGGTACCAGGAACGGGAATCAGCATTATAATCAAAACTGCCGTAGAAATGCAGGTAATTGAAAAGCAGGCCTTCAACTTCGGGACTGTTCAGCCATTTCTCCATGGAATCCCTGAGCCTGCCATGGTACCTGTCGTGCACCACTTCATCCGCCTGGACATAAAATGCCCAGTCGTATTCATCCGGGATCAGGTCAAATGCCTTGTTGGTTTCTTCGCTCAGAACTGCTCCATTCCTCCTCCTGGTATCATCCCAGGTGCTTTCCACGATTTCAATCTTATCCGAGGGAATGGACCGGATCATATCCAGGGTGCCATCCTCTGATTTCCCGACATTCATGATAAACTTGTCGCATACGGGCAGAATGGATTGCACCGATTCAATTACCGGATAGGAGAATTTCTCTGCGTTACGAATAAAACTAAATCCACAAACCTTCATAAGAGCCAGTTAAAAATCGGTTGTTCAAATAATATGGGGACCGGCTAATCCTTATAATAAAGTTAAGAGCGTACTAAAACATCTGTAACATATGGTACCTGGCGTACAGGCCTTCCTTCCTGAGCAGGTCCGCATGTGTCCCGCGCTCTTCAATCCGTCCCTCTTCTATAACGATAATTTCGTCGGCATATTTTACCGTTGAGAGCCTGTGTGCAATTACGATCGAGGTCCGGTTCATCATCAGGTTCTCAATCGCTTCCTGCACATACTTTTCAGACTCAGTATCGAGCGAAGAGGTTGCTTCATCGAGTATTAAAATCGGTGGATTTTTTAAAAGGGCCCGCGCAATACTGATCCGCTGCCGCTGTCCGCCGGACAGTTTACTGCCTGCATCCCCAACATTGGTCTGGTAGGCATGCCCGGTCTCCATGATGAAACCGTGGGCATTGGCAATTTTTGCTGCGTTTACCACATCCTCTTCATTCACATTGTCAAGTCCGAAAGCGATGTTATTAAAGAATGTATCGTTAAACAGGATGGATTGCTGGCTTACTATACCCATGAGATTCCTGAGATCGGCAATCCTGTAATCCCTGATATCCTTTCCATTGATCTTAATGCCCCCTTCCACAGGGTCCATAAACCTCGGAAGCAGGTCTACCAGTGTTGATTTCCCTGAGCCCGATCTTCCGACAATAGCCAGTGTTTTCCCCTTTTCTATCTTCAGGTTGATGTTTTTCAGGACCGGTTCGGTGTTATAGGCAAAGGATACATTCTCATACTCTATGCTTGTTTCAAAGTCTTTCACGGGCTGTGCATTCGCTGCATCCTTGATTTTCACCTCCGTATCAAGGATATGCTCCACGCGGTCGAATGCGGCCATGCCTTTCTGTATATTATAGTAACCGGTCGAGAAGCCCTTGGCAGGGGTAATGATCTGGGAAAAGACGATCAGGTAGGCAATAAATGCCTCAGGATCGAGCGGAGAGGTTTTGTTCAGCACGATCGTACCGCCTATATACATGAGGACCATCATGACAAGTGTTCCCAGAAATTCACTCATCGGGGAAGCCAGGAAACGGCGCCGGTAGACTTTGGTGATCGTCTCCGTAAGATCCTGGTTCACCTGCTCAAATTTACCTGACATCTTCCTTTCTCCATTGAAGGCCTTTACGATCCTCATCCCGGTTAGGGTTTCCTCCAGTATGGACAGCAATGTTCCCTGCTGGTTCTGGAGTCTCAGAGATTGCTTTCTCAGGTTCTTGCCGACCTTCCCGATGAGTAATCCGGAAATCGGAAGCAGTACGACGGCAAAAAGA
>CBFDEE010000316.1:0-3406 GCA_965603745.1 uncultured Bacteroides sp.
TTGGCGTTACCCCTGCAGAAACCTGGCTGATGACGGCCAGTATTGCGAACTTTAGCATAATGGAAAGAGAAAGCGTTAAGATCATCACTTTCCGGAACAGGGAACGGCTGGCGGAAATGCTGGCTGAAAAGGTACTTAATCTTATCCGGGATTCTGTCATTGCCTGCCGGGAATTCAACATTGCCCTTTCCGGGGGAAGTACGCCCATGATGCTGTTTGACCATATTGCGGGTTCGTACCGTGATATCGATCCCGCATTGTGGCAAAACATACGGATTTACTGGGTAGATGAAAGATGCGTTCCGGCCGATCATCCGGAGAGCAACTACCATATGGCAGATGAGACCCTGCTGCGTTACCTTCCACATTCAAATGATCTGGTATTCAGAATGAGAGGCGAGGAGGACCCCCATGAAGAAGCCGAAAGATACAGTCGCCTTCTTAAAGAACAGCTTCCAGCGGTAAATGATCTTCCGGCATTCGATCTTGTTCTGCTCGGCATGGGAAACGACGGACATACGGCTTCCATATTCCCCGGACAGCTGGAACTGATGTGGACTGACAAACTGTGCGATGTCGGGGTTCACCCCGAATCGGGACAGAGGAGGATCACCCTGACGGGGAAGGTCATTAATAATGCCAATCATATTTATATTCTGGTTACGGGAAGGGAAAAGGCCAATATGGTCGCAAGGATCCTCTGCGGCGGTGAACCGCAGGATGAATTACCCGTTGCCCATATCCGGCCGGAGCGCGGAACCCTGTCGTGGTTCCTGGATGACAATGCCGCCTGCCTGATCAATAAACTGGGAAACCCCGGCTCTCACCGGGGTTAACTTCAGAGTACTAAATTCATTCCATCAATACAAGTGAACCTGGTGCTTTCGTTTCACCATGATCTCGGGTTTGCCTTCAAAGGTGCTGACAAGCCCGGTAACCCAGATATATCTTCCTGAAAAGAATGCTTCGGGATTCCTGTGAAAACGTCGGGCATGGCTTCCCGAGAGGATTACCGTAAAATCCTGGTAGGGGTAGGTTCCGCCAAAGTACAGGTAGTATTCGTCGCTTGGCCAGTGGTACCAGACTTCATGGATCCTGCCATAGACATTCCTGACTTCCCCGATATGAAAGTATGCATTCCAGCTTGGAACGGTGACGATCCGGTAGCCGGAAGGATAATACCAGTAACTGAACTCGGGATAGATGTACCTGTATTCCCTGTACATCTGAGGATTCCAGATCACATTCGTCCGCCTGGGAGCCCTGTAATGGTGAGTCTTTTTATATTTCACCGGGGTATGGTAAGCCGATCCGCCATGAGTACGCTGTACGTGCTTCCGGTTCGGTGTTGCATAGTTCCTTCGCTGATCGGCATGCCGGGTATTATTACCCTTCCCGGTGGTTCCGGTATTTCCTTTGCCTGAAGTCCCGGTATAACCCTTTCCTCCATCCCTGGTATTACCCTTACCCGTGGTCCTGGTATAATCCTTACCGGAGGTCCTGGAGTCACCTTTACCCGTGGTCCTGGAAGTACCTGGAGCGCTTGAATTACCTTTATATGTATGTGTCCTGCGATCAGCAGTTGCAGTACTCTTATGAGTCGTTGCCCTGCGTTGAGCAGTAGAAGTAGTTTTATTAGTGTGTCCCCTGCGTTCTGCAGATGCATTGGCCTTCTGAGCCTGTGCTTTACTAACTGCAGCCGCTTCGCTCCTCTGGTCCTGCACCTTCTGCCTTGAGCGTTCCCTTGAGTTTTGCTGGGCAGATGCATTGAGCGCCAGGAGCAATATTCCTGTGATGATCATTATTTTTTTCATGGCTCTTTTATTTTATGCAGTTTATCTGTTTTATTATGTGCAAAATCTCTGCCAAAGTCATTTCAGGCTATGTATTATATTGATAAACAGCGATATATAAAAAATATACATGATTAAGTCCAGGATGCCTTCATTTCATTCATGCACTACCATGTATTCACAATTTTGTTAATTTTACTCCGCAGGACGCCAGGACTATGGATTACTTAAAGGAATTATCGTTAGAAAGGGATCTTATCGCCAAGATCAGCGAGCAGAAGGATAAGATCGAACTTCAGCAGAAGGCCCTCGAGGAAAGCCTCGAGTATGCCAGCTCAATACAGTCTGCCCTGCTACCGGACCTAAGGTACCTGTACAAACTGTTCCCTCAGAGTTTTGTCCTGTTCAAGCCACGTGATATTGTTAGCGGTGATTTCTTCTGGTATGCAAGAAAGGGAAGCCGGGTTGCGGTTACGGCTGCTGACTGTACAGGCCACGGAGTACCGGGAGCATTCATGAGTATGCTGGGTATTTCCTTCCTGAATGAGATTGTCAGCAAGAGCATTCCCAGGGCCAACACCATACTTAACCGATTGAGGGAAAACGTGATGAAAGCTCTCCACCAGACTGGAGAACTGAGTGAGAATAAGGACGGGATGGATATTTCCCTTTGCGTAATCGATCTTAACGAAATGGAACTGGATTTCTCGGGCGCATTTAATCCCCTGTACCTGATCCGGAACGGAGTCCTTATTGAAACCCGCGGTGATAAAATGCCGATCGGCATCAATGCTGTTATTGAAAAGTCTTTCAGCAACCATACCATCAAACTTGAAGAAGGTGACCTGATCTATCTGTTTTCAGATGGATATCCCGATCAGTTTGGAGGTCCCCACGATAAAAAATTCAAGTACAGCGCGCTGAAGGATTTGCTCATTCGGATTCACAGGAAGCCGATGGAAACACAGAAAAAGGAGCTTGAACGCAGTTTTATCCGCTGGAAAGCCGACAGTGAACAGGTGGACGATGTTTTACTGATCGGAATTAAAATATAGTCTCCGATGTGGTTTAAAAAATTTAAAATCAGGAACTACCGCTCCATTGTAGATACAGGGTGGAATGAGCTTGCCTCGGACAATATCACGGGACTCATCGGACAGAATGAATCGGGAAAAACATCCATCCTGGAGGCACTGAACAGTTTCTATACAGGCAATATTTCAGACGATATACTCAGGAGTGACCTTAGCCTGCCTGAAGTTGCCTGTTCGTTCAGCATATCGAAAGACGAACTGATAAAATTCTTTCCAGAGAAAAAAATTCCCGAAAAAATACAGGAAATTATCCATAAAGCTGAACAGATCACATTGACCCGCACATGGAATTCCGATAAATCCAGTTACCTGAATTTCGGGGGTGAAGAAATCCGGAAATACTACACAGAAGTTGAACATAGGAAATCCGCCCTTGAAGAAAAAACCCTGGCAGAAATGCATCATGTGATCCAGGAAGCAAAGAAGGCCGAGGAAATGTTGGGAAACGCACTCATGGAAAAGGAGGAGACACAGAAGGAATTACATACCATCGTGCCGATCCTCACCAGGGCAAGGAAG
>CBFDEE010000317.1:0-3402 GCA_965603745.1 uncultured Bacteroides sp.
TCCATATCCCGCTTGGTCTTTTCGATCGTTTTTTTCAGGGAATCCTCGTCCATATACCGGAGCAGGAGGTCGGCAGCATAATCTATTTCAGGCGGTTCGACATAGTACTGGTCCCCCGTTATCTGGGAGACTGGTTTACCCATAATGGATTTTACAGCCTTGACGATCTGCTGGGGAGTGATCTGGTTTTCCTCGTTATATTTCAGTTGCTTGTCCCTTCTTCGGTTGGTCTCGTCGATGGTCTTCTGCATGGAGTCCGTGATCCTGTCCGCATACATGAGGACTTTTCCGTTCAGGTTACGGGCTGCACGTCCTGCGGTCTGGGTAAGCGAGCGTTCCGATCTAAGGAATCCTTCTTTGTCTGCATCCAGGATGGCCACCAGTGAAACTTCCGGCAAATCAAGTCCCTCTCTGAGCAGGTTCACACCGATAAGCACATCAAAGGTGCCTCGTCTAAGCCCATCCATGATCTCGACACGCTCGAGGGTGTCAATGTCTGAATGGATATACCGGCATCGGATGTTGATCCTGGCGAGGTATTTTGTCAGTTCTTCCGCCATGCGTTTGGTAAGAGTGGTCACCAGTGTCCTTTCGTCCAGCGCGGCACGCTGGCGTACCTCCCCGATAAGGTGGTCGATCTGGTTCAGGCTGGGCAGGACCTCGATGACCGGGTCCAGGAGTCCCGTGGGCCGGATCAGCTGTTCAACGATCACTCCCTCGCATTTCTCCAGTTCGTAATCACCTGGTGTGGCGCTGACGTAAATGACCTGGTTCACGTGTTCCTCGAATTCTTCGAATTTCAAAGGCCTGTTATCCATTGCCGCAGGCAGGCGGAATCCGTATTCCACCAGGTTCTGTTTCCTGGAATGGTCACCCCCGTACATGGCCCTTACCTGGGGAAGGGTAACATGGCTTTCGTCTATTATAGTCAGGAAATCCTCCGGGAAATAATCGAGCAGGCAGAACGGGCGGGTGCCGGACGGGCGGCCGTCGAAATACCTGGAATAGTTTTCTATGCCCGGGCAATGTCCCAATTCCCTGATCATCTCCAGGTCGTAGTTCACCCGTTCATTGATGCGCCTGGCCTCCAGGTCCTTCCCGATATCCTTGAAAAAATCAACCTGTTTTACCAGGTCGTCTTCGATCTGTTTGATGGCCTCCTGCATCCTCCATTTGGTGGTCACAAAGATATTAGCAGGGTAAATGACCGCAAGTTCCATTTTGTCAATGGTATTCCCGTTTATGGGATCGAAGGATTCAATTTCCTCGATCTCATCCCCCCAGAAAACGAAGCGGTAGGCCAGGTCTGAGTAAGCAAGGTAGATATCCACATGATCCCCCCGGACACGGAAGGTCCCCTTTTTAAATTCTACCTCGTTGCGGGCGTACATGCTGTCGACCAGGCGTCGCAGGAAGGCATTCCGGGCCAGGTTCTGGCCCTTTTCGATCCGGATGGTATTGGCATAGAAATCCTCGGGGTTGCCAATACCGTAAAGGCAGGAAACCGAGGAGATCACGATCACGTCCTTACGGCCTGACAGCAGGGATGAAGTGGTGCTCAGGCGCAGTTTTTCGATCTCATCGTTTATGGAGAGGTCTTTTTCAATATAGGTATCCGTTACCGGGAGGTAGGCTTCGGGCTGGTAATAGTCATAATAGGAAACGAAGTATTCAACAGCATTTTCCGGGAAGAACTGCCTGAATTCGCCGTAGAGCTGGGCGGCCAGTGTTTTATTGTGGCTCAGCACCAGGGTGGGTTTCCGGACCTGCTGTATCACATTGGCGATGGTGAAGGTCTTGCCTGATCCGGTGACTCCCAGCAGGGTCTGGAATTTGTCCCCCCGTTCCAGTCCCACACTCAGCTCCCGGATCGCCTGGGGCTGGTCCCCTGTCGGGGTAAAATCAGAGGTGATATTAAAATCCGTCCCGCCCGGTTTCTGAATATGGTAGTTGCTGCTTCTTAGCTTAAAGTTGCGATCCATGTTACTCAAAGCCTGTTAATCTTTAATAAGGGAGAAATAAACCGGCAGGTGGTCGCTGATGCCGCCGTAGTAATTTGGTCCCCCGTAAGTCCGGCTGGGCACATACTCCTGCCTGTCCTCGTCGTGGAACATCATAAAATCGGCTTTCAGGATTTTGCCGTCATCGTACCCGGCATGCCAGCCTTTTTTGTCTGTGATCACAGGCCGGGAAACGATGATCTGGTCAAGCATGTTCCAGTTCCCCCTGTAATTATAGCTTCCTTCGTTCCTCAGGTTATGGGCATCGTACATCATGTTGAACAACTCGCGGTCCCTCGCATTTTTCCTTTTATTATTGGCAAGCAGCGTTTCGAACAGGCTCCGGTTGGTAGGTTCATCGTTAAAATCGCCCATAATGATGATCTTGGCCTGGTTATCCCGGTTCATGATCATATCCACAGCCTTCCGGAGGGTCACGGCACAGTAGATCCGTTTCGGTTCTGATTCTTTTTGTCCACCCCAGCGCGAGCTCCAGTGATTGATTAACAGGTGCAGGGTCTCGTTATCAGAGGTCTTTCCTTCCACGTACAGGATGTCACGTGTGGTCAGGGAAGAATCGAATGGAAAGTATACAGGTATGGCCTCGCTTGAAATAACCCTGAACTCTTCCATATTGTAAAGCAGGGCGCAGTCTATTCCCCGGGTATCGGGACTTTCATGGTGGACGATACCGTAATTGCCACGCCTTAGATCCCGCGTCTGTACAAGGTCCTCCAGTACCTTCAGGTTCTCCACTTCACAGAGTCCCACGATCTCCGGCAGTTCATCCTTATTTACCGCCTTCACGACGGAAGCGATATCGTTGAGTTTCTTATCGTACTTTTCCAGGTCCCAGGCCTTCTCCGACCCGGGGGTGAATTCATCGTCCTGTTTTTCCGGATGGCTTTCCGTATCGAAAAGGTTCTCAACGTTGTAAAACATCAGGGTCAGAACCTGGTCTTTTTTCTGTGCTGAAATCCCTGTGAACAACAGTATCCCAAGAGCCGTAAGGAAGATTCTTATCATGGTGGCAGTCGATTTTTTGAATGTATAAAAATACAATTGTTGTATTGAATTTCTTATATTTAATCGGAATTCTTCAGAACAAATCCCATGGCCCAGCAGAATGAAGAGTTATTAAGGCGGATTTCAAAACTGGTCAAACAGAACCAGGATTTGATCGAACATCACGAAAGGCTTACCAAGGAAAATGACAAGCTTCAGGCCAAGATAGAAAATTTCAAGGCCATCCTGGCCGATATGAAGGACAAGGGTGCCGAGGTCGACGAGAGCATGATCGACCGCCCCAGGTCGCTCAAATTCAAGATGGCCACTGTTCTTTTCGCCAACATCCATGGTTTCTCCCGCATTGAAGACGGGATGGATTCCGAGAAACTCATGG
>CBFDEE010000318.1:0-3401 GCA_965603745.1 uncultured Bacteroides sp.
TCCGAAATACAGCAGTTTTCCTTTCCGAACGATGGACAGCATCCATTTACAGGCGATCAGTCCGGAGATAAATGCCGCTGCAAACCCGGTTGTCAGGGGAAGCCATCCGACCGAACCGGTCCCGGTTGTCTCCATGTCCACCAGGTCCAGCAGGTTTGCTGCTACGATTGGCAGGATCACCATGAGAAAGGAAAACCGGGCCGCTTCATCCCGTTTGTTGCCGAGGAAGAGAGCCGTACTGATGGTCGCTCCTGAACGGGAGATCCCGGGCACTACGGCAAGGGCCTGGGCAATACCGATAATAATTGCATCCAGGAAGCGGATCTCCCTGGCTTTCTGAGGCACAAAATGGGTGATGCCCAGAAGAAGGGCGGTAACCAGGAGCATACTGCCAACGAAAACCAGGTTCCCTGTGAAAAACGATTCCACCTGGTCTTTGAAAAACACACCCACAATTCCCACAGGGATCATCGATACCAGGAGTTTCAGCAGGTATGAGCTGGATTCGTTGTATTCGAACCTGAAGGAGCGGACCAGAAGGTCTCTCAGGTCCCGGTAAAACACGACAAGGATGCTGAGGACGGTCGCTCCGTGTACCACGATGGAAAAAGTAAGGTTTTCCCTGGCTTCGATCTGCAGGATTGCCTTGCCTATCTCCAGGTGCCCGCTGCTGCTAACCGGAAGGAATTCTGTAAGTCCCTGAACAAGTCCCAGGATCAACGCCTCAAGCCAGTTCATCTACTCGGATCTCTCTGCTTTAGGTTTCTTCATGATGGCCCAGATCTCGAATACAAATCCGAAGAGGACAAGTATGGGGGCAAGAGTGATCCTCCTGAAGTTGAATATTCCCTCATTGAAAACATTGGGGTCATCGGATTTCCCCCCCATCATCAGGAGAAAACCGATCATGATGATGCCAAAACCAATAATCAGTAAAATATAGTTCTCTTTCTGCAGTGGAAAATCAAGGCTTTCCTTTTCGGGTTTCTTTTTGGCCATAATACTGAATATTAATAGTACAGATCATCGGATTTCATCCGAAGATATTTATTTATCGCAAAATATGTGGATACAAGGTTGAGAATAATCCCAAGTATTATTACCAGGAGGAAAAGTACCCCCAGTATTTCAACATCTTCAAAGCTGATCACTTCCATGAACTCCTGCTGGATCAGGTAGATCACTCCCACAAGCAGCAGGATGGCGATTACAGCGGCGTATACCCCGTGCCCGGCACTGCGCAGCAGGAAAGGTTTGCGGATGAAAGTGCTGGTGGCTCCAACCAGCTGCATGGTATTAATCAGGAAGCGCCGGGCATAAACGCTAAGGCGTATGGTGTTGTTCACAAGGGCGATGGCGATGAAGAACATAACGGAGCTGAAAGCCAGGATGATCAGGCTGATCTTCCGGACGTTTTCATTGACAAGCTGGATCAGGGATTCCTGGTACATTACCTCTTCTACCTCCTCGAACCGCTGCAGCTCGCTTTCAATGGCAGCGATGCTGTCGGAATTGGCATACCCGGCGTAAAACTTCACAACGATGGAGGCGGGCAGGGGATTGTACCCAAGGAACTCGATGAAATTCTCTCCCAGTTCGTCCATGGTTTCCCTGGCGGCCTCTTCCTTGGTGATATAGTCGGTGGATTTCACATATGCCTTTGTGTCAAGGTTTTTTTGCAGGCGGATAATGTCAACCTCCTTTGCTTCTTCACTCAGTACGATCGTAAATCCGAGGTTTTCCAGCATATGGGTGCTCAGGCGCTGGGTATTCAGAAGAAGCAGTCCCACGAGTCCCAGTAAAAACAATACAAGCGAAATACTGACAATGGAGGTGGCGTATGAACTCCTCAGTTTCCTCCTCGTTATGCCTGTATCTCTCTTTTTCATCCTCCCGTTTTCAGGAATGCACAAAAATAAACAATTCCATGTAAATACCTCCGTCTTACCCTTCCGGGGGATCAGTCAATGATCTCAATCCAGCCAAATGGATCGGGATCATCTCCGTACTGGATGGCTGTCAGGCTGTTATAGAGTTTGACGGAGACGGGTCCGGGCTTGCCGTCCGCGCAGTAATTGTATGTTTTCCCGGTGTCCGGATCAACGATCTTCTTGATAGGTGAGATAACGGCTGCTGTTCCACATGCCCCCACTTCGTCAAATTCGCCTATCTCTTCCAGGGGAACAGGCCGCTTTTCGACTTTCAATCCGATCCTGCTTGCAAGATCCTGCAGGCTCATATTGGTGATAGACGGCAGGATGGAGTGCGAATCAGGGGTGACGTAGGTATTGCCTTTGATACCAAAGAAATTCGCGGGACCGCATTCATCGATGTATTTCTTTTCTATGGCATCCAGGTATATTACCGATGCAAATCCCTTCTCGTGCCCTTTTTCAAGCGAAAGCAGGCTGGCTGCATAATTGCCCCCAACTTTAATATGTCCCGTGCCCAGCGGTGCAGCCCGGTCAAAATCCCGGCACACTATCATATCGACGGGCCTGAAACCTTCCTTGAAATATGGACCTACGGGGGTGACAAAGACAAGGAACAGGTATTCGCTGGCAGGCTTTACGCCCACCTCGGCACCGGTCCCGAACAAAAGGGGACGTATATACAGTGATGCCCCGGTTCCGTATGGCGGGATGAATCTTTTATTCAGCTTTACAACTCTTACGATGGCACTGTGAAACAGTTCCTCCGGGACCACGGCAAGTTTTATTCCCTCGGCACTCCTCTGCATCCGCCGGGCATTTTCCTGCCAGCGGAATATCCGGATCTTGCCGTCCCTGCCCATGTAAGCCTTCATACCCTCGAACGATTCCTGCCCGTAATGGAGACCCGTCGCTGCCATATGCACGGGGATATATTCTTCGGAAGTAGTTTCCAGTTCTCCCCACTTACCGTCACGGAAGTAACAGCGGACATTATAATCAGTTGGCATATAGCCGAAAGGCAGGTTCCCCCAGTCGATGTTCATTGACATTTTAATTTGAATTTACATAAGCCTGATACGAGAGCTCAAAATTAGCGATAAAACAAGTGATGAGCAACGGGTGGTGTCTGTTATTAAATAAGCTGTCAGGTATAATAACCAGGGGGATGAGGAGTATTGTTTTATGTTTTCAATCTGCTGTTCCACGACTTCCAGCTTTTGCGTGGGATAGGTTTTTCGTTTTTTCAGCCAGGTCTTCTGCTGTTCGAGTCGCATCTTATTCTCGGTCATGATGGAATTCACGTAGGGGTTGTTCTGGCACACCTGCATCAATTTTTGTTGAATCCCCGTTGCCCCGTTGAAGAGGAGCCGATATCCCCTCCGCTTCACCCGGTTATAGATGGTAAAAATTTCGTTGAGCTGGGAAATTTGGGATTCGGATGGCTGCAAGCGAAAACGAGTCGTGGTC
>CBFDEE010000319.1:0-3394 GCA_965603745.1 uncultured Bacteroides sp.
TATCAAAATATCACCTCCCCTGGCATGCCGATTTTCAGCCTGCCGTCGTTCGGCTCTTCCACCTTGACCGCATAGACAAGGTTTACCCTCTCCTCTCGTGTCTGGATAATCTTCGGAGTAAACTCTGATTTACCGGAGATCCAGGTAACCCTGCCGGGCAGGGGCTTGTTTCCGCTTTCAGGATCGTCGATGATCACCCCTACCTTCTGCCCGATCTTTACGGCAGCAAGCTGATCTCCGCTTATGTACACCCTTAGTATCATTGTGCTGAGATCCGCGATCTTATACAATGCTTTTCCGGGGATCGCCATTTCATATGCCTCAGCATATTTCTCAAGCACCGTTCCGTCCACGGGATTCACAATGAAGTTCCTTTCAAGCTGGTCCTCGCTTATCCTGACCTGTGCTTCCAGGGCTGTTATCTCCGCCTTAATGGTTTCAAACCTTGAGCGGGTCGATACGATCTGCCTTTCCAGTGTCTCAATCTGCCCGTTCAGGTCATCCATCTGCTTGCCTGTCGCGGCCCCGTCTTCAAGCAGTTTCTCCAGGCGTTTTTTCTCGACGAGCAATGTCTTTTTCTGTGATTCCTGTACCCCGATCTGTGCTCTGATGCCAGTGCGCTGGGCTGCTACTGCACCGATACGGGCCTCCAGCTGCTGCCTTTGCAGATGGAGGGCGATTGTATCAATGTACCCGACTGCCTGTCCCCCGATCAGCACAGAACCTTCCTCTACGTCGAACTGCATGATCTTCCCCTGTCCTTCTGCGGAAACGAGATATTCCCTGGTTTCAAAATTCCCGTATGCATCCGACAGGTTATTCCTTGCGGAACACCCGGCCAGGAGGGCCGGTACCAGTAATAGTATAAAGAATTTTTGCATGGCTTGTGTTTGTTATATTGTTAAATAATTCCTTTGCTTGTCAGGTAGCTTATCCTGGCCTGTTCCAGCTGTATCCGGTGCAGGTCGAGCTGGATCCTTGCCTGGGTCTCAGCATTCAGTTCTGTGATATAATCCGTGGACGTAATAACTCCGTTCTCAAGCCTGCTGCCGGCTGAACGGGTGATTTCACTGCGCAGCTCCAGGATCTCTCCATCCCTTCTGACCGCCTCCTCGTATTTGATGATATCGGCCCTCAGTTCTTCAAGATGGATGTTCAGGTTTTTATCAAATGTTTCTTTTTGTGTCCGGATGATTTCCTGCTGAACGGCAAGGTCCTGTTTCTGACGGCTGGTCTTGCTCCAGTCCCATATATTCCACCGGAGTCCAGCTCCTACGATATAGTATCCCCTGAACTCATCCCTGAAAAAGTCCAGCGCAGGATTACCGTAACCCAGCTGGCCGAAAACATAGGCCCGTGGATACCGCTGACGCTCAGTCAGCCGTATGCTGGCATCCAGGTTACGGATCTGCAAGTCGTAAAGGAGATGTTCGGGCAGCTGCGGCTCAGCCACCGGATCTGCCTCAAAGCCCGGAAGGACCAGGACGGTCTGTTCGGATATTTCCAGCGATGTCAGTTCCCTTAGCACGGACAGAGCTGATTTCCTTGAAATGGAGATCTCTGCCAGCTGCTGTTCAACTTTCAGGCTTTCTGCTCTCAGCACGGTCAGGTCAGAAGCAAGGATGGTTTCATTCCTTACAAGTGATTCAAGGGCTGACATTTTCTCAAGCAGTTCATCCTGTTTCAGGCGAATGGCCTTTTCCTGTTGCTGCAATACCAGGATAAGAAAGTATACACGGTTGACCTGTTCCTTCAACCGGTTCAGGCTGACCTCCACTTTCTGGTTGTTTACCTCCCATACCGCTTCCTCAAACTCTTTTCCTTTGCGGCTCATTCCCCCGTCATATACGGTCTGCTGCACATCCAGCGTCAGTTTGTAGTTATAGTGGGGCATGGCGGGGTCACCCACTCCGGGCAGCATGTCAGCAAAAGGCATCTGAACGACCTCGCTCTGCCAGGTGTACTTCCCGTTCAGGTCGATACTTGGGTACCAGTTTACCGAATGGTTGCTGCTGTTCAGTTCCTTTGACTGCATGTAAAGGTCCTTCTGAACATGGAGGGGGTGGGTCTGCATGGCCGAACTATGGCACTCCAGCAGTTGCAGGGTATCCCTGGACTGGGCGCCTGCCGTTCCGGACAGGAATGCCATTATCATGGGAATAAGCACCGTGACAGGCATTTTACTGCAATTCATCAGTTTTTTCATGATCGTTTGTTTTGGATTCCGGCACCGGCGAATGCCAGTTTCATGAAATACGGTACCTGTTTCGTCCTTTCGGAAAGGAACTTATCATATGCATCCACGTCTCCCCGGAATGCAATGGCCTGAAAAAGTGGCCGGCCGATATAGGGGAATAGGATCATGCCCATCATGCTGGCAAAAATATGCCTGGGGTCCATACCTGCCATCCCTGCATCTTCCAGTTCAGATCTGAATCCCTGTATGACATACTCAGGATTAAATCCCATCCCTTTGATCTTTTCAGCAAGGCGTTCGGGATTAAGGGACAGTTCCTGGAAAATAAAAACAGGGAGGTATGGATTCTCCCGAAGCAGATTTGTATAAGCTTCAATGAACAGCTCAATCCTCTCAAGGAATGGCCGGTCTGATGACATAATCCCTAATATGGCCGGGAAAGCCTGAGCGAACAGTTTTTCAAAAACCGTGTCGAACAGTTTTTCCTTGTTCCTGAAATAATAATGCAGCAGGGTCCTGTTGATTCCTGCTTCATCGGCAATATCCTGCATGTTGGCTCCCAGCTTTCCTTTCATCATGAAAACCTTGCCTGCAGCTTCCAGTATCCGGCGTTCCGTATCCGGCTCCCTGGTCTGGTCGATTTCATTCATTGGTTTACACTTTTGTTAAACTAATTTGTTTGACATATTTGTTAAACACAAGTGTAAAAATATATTCTTTATTAATACGAGTCAAGTTTTAAGTAAAAAAAGTTCAAAGGAATTTAGCACCCCTGTTTCCTGGTAATGGAAAATATCTAACTTTAGGCCCTAAATTTTCGAAACCATGAGATCCACTTTGCTATACCTTACCGCCCTGGCAATACTCGCCGGATGTGCGGGTATGCCTGAGGATCCCGAGATCACCGGGGAAGAATTGTTCCAGCATTTATCCTACCTTGCCTCTGATTCCCTGAAAGGAAGGCTGCCCGGTACCCCGGAAGACGAACTCGCTGCCAGGTATATTGCATCAGAATTTAAGAAAGCCGGATTATCCTTCCTGACAAAGGGAGGCCTTCAGCCCTTCGAGGTGATTATCGATCTCGAAAAGGGGGAAAACAATTCACTCCGCTATATGGGCATGGATTATATTGTGGATGAAGATTTTGCACCCTTCCCGTTTTCTGCAAATACATTCCTTGAATCGGAAGTTGTTTTT
>CBFDEE010000320.1:0-3391 GCA_965603745.1 uncultured Bacteroides sp.
AGCCTGTGCCAGCGGGGGACTCGCAGTACTGAGCGGTATCCGCTCTGTACTTGCCAGCACAGCAGAAGTGGTTCTGGCCCTTGGGGTCGTGGTTCAGAATTCCGTCAAGGCTGTTTACGGCGCGGATTTCCTTGCCCTTGCAGGCTGGTTCCCGGACCGCAAAGAAGGCCATGCCTACTTTTTCCCCGGACAGTTTTCTGACCGTACACAGGCATATTACGATTCATGGGGCAAAGACAAAACCCGGCCGGCGCTTGCCCGCTGGTACCGGAATGCCATCGAAAATGCCCGTCTGTGTCCCACAGCCCAGGAATACGCGAACCGGGCCGAAGACCTTGAAGCACTGGGAATGACCGAGCCTGATCCGAAAACCTTCACTGCCTGCCTGAACGTCATGGATTGTTCGAAGGTCTCAGACGGAGCTTCCGCAATTGCCGTACTTTCTGAAGAGGGACTCAAAAGATGCGGAATTCCTTCCGGGGACGCAATAGAAATCGGGGGATTCGGGCATGCCGTCGATGATATTACACAGTCCCCCTCAGACCCGCTGGAACTTACAACCGTGAAAACTGCGGCCGCACAGGCCCTGGAGATGGCAGGGATCACAAAAGATGACCTTGCAACGGTCGAAACCCACGACTGTTTTACCATAGCAGGGCTCCTTGGAGTGGAGGCGCTGGGACTGGCGGAAAAAGGGAAGGGAAAGGATTTTGTGCTGGAAGGGCATACGGCGCGCGAGGGAAAGATCCCGTTCAATACTACGGGGGGACTCATTGGCTGGGGACATCCAACAGGAGCGACCGGCGTCCATATGGCCGTAACCCTCTGGGAGCAGCTGACCGGCAAAGCGGGGGAAGCCCAGATACAGATACCCGGTGACCGTCGCTGGGGATTGAGCATGAACATGGGCGGGGACGATAAAACGGCGGTATCCCTTGCGTGTAAACAGGCCGGGTAGCCGGGTTCCGGGTATGGGAACGGGTCCGGGTAAGGTCTGGATCCCGGTCTGAATTCCGCCAATATAAATTGCTGACTATTAAATGTTTATTGCTTAATAACTAAACCCATATAAAATGAACTTTGATTTTACAGAAGAACAAGAGATGATCCGGCAGTCTGCCCGCGATTACTCCAGGCGTGAACTTAGCAAGGATGTGATCGAGCGCGACGAAAAAGGGATCTATCCCGAACAACATATGAAAAATCTCGCTGAACTAGGTTTCATGGGCATGATGGTGGACCCGAAATACGACGGGGGAGGAATGGATACAGTCTCCTACGTACTTGCGATGGAAGAGATCTGCAAGGTGGATGCCTCCGTGGGAGTACTCGTTTCGGTGAACAATTCCCTGGTTTGCTGGGGACTCGAAGAATACGGCACCGAGGAGCAGAAGGAGAAATACCTTAAACCGCTGGCACGCGGAGATATTACCGGTGCCTTCCTTCTTTCCGAACCCGAGGCAGGGTCCGATGCCACCATGCAGCGGACCACCGCCGAACTGAAGGGAGACCATTACCTGGTAAACGGTACCAAGAACTGGATCACCAATGGAAGTATGGCTTCGGTCTACCTTGTCATGGCACAGACGGATAAGGAGAAGGGGCATCGCGGCATCAATACGCTGATCATTGAAAGGGATACTCCCGGAGTATCGGTTGGCCCTCATGAGAATAAAATGGGCATGCGCAGTTCGGATACAGTATCGGTCATGTTCACAGATGTTAAGGTCCCCCTTGAAAACCGCATCGCCGATGAGGGATTCGGATTTAAGTTTGCCATGAAAACCCTTGAAGGGGGCCGCCTGGGAATAGCAGCACAGGCCCTTGGAATTGCTTCCGGCGCCTATGATCTTTCAGTGAAATATTCAAAAGAAAGAAAGGCATTCGGTACCGAGATCGCAAACCATCAGGTGATCGGGTTCAAGCTTGCGGATATGGCGATAAAGATCGAGGCCGCCCGTAACCTCTGTTTAAAAGCGGCCTGGCTGAAAGACCAGGAAAAACCCTTTGGCACCGCTAGCGCCATGGCCAAGGTTTATGCCTCGGAAGCAGCCATGTGGATAACAACCGAAGCGGTTCAAATACACGGGGGGTATGGTTATGTAAAGGAGTATCACGTCGAAAGGTTCATGCGCGATGCAAAACTGACAGAGATCTATGAAGGCACCTCGGAGATCCAGCGGATCGTCATTTCGAGGGATCTGCTGAAGGAATAATGTACCCGGCTTATGAGCACCGGTGAAATATACAGGCCGGAGAACCACATCCGGATTGTCACCGCAACATCCCTTTTTGACGGGCATGATGCGGCCATCAATATTATGCGCCGCATACTGCAGGATACGGGTGTTGAGGTGATCCATCTCGGGCACAACCGGTCCGTGGGTGAGATCGTTGAATGTGCTCTGCAGGAGGATGTGCAGGGAATTGCGGTAACATCCTACCAGGGAGGCCATATGGAATTCTATTCCTACATGCGCCGACTGCTGGATGAGAAGGGCGCCGGGCATATCAGGGTATTTGGAGGAGGAGGAGGCGTCATCCTTCCCGAGGAAATAAACCAACTGAAGAAATCCGGGATTGCAAGGATTTTTTCACCGGACGACGGGCGAAAAATGGGACTGCAGGGCATGATCAACGAAGTGACCAAGGCCTGTGATTTCCCGGTCAGGGTATGGGATAAAGTTACCGCCGGGGCAATCCTGAAACGGGACCACAGTAAAGTTGCCCGCCTGATCACCGCCGGCGAGAACAATCCCGGGAAACTTGATAAATTGCTTAAATCCATAAAACTGGATTGCGGTCGAGGACCTTTACCCGTTGTGGGTATAACCGGTACGGGAGGTTCCGGGAAATCCTCCCTGATCGACGAACTGATCCGCCGCTACCTGAATGATTACCCAAGGAATACGATTGGCATCGTTTCGGTAGATCCGACAAAACGCAAAACCGGGGGAGCTTTGCTCGGGGACAGGATCCGGATGAATGCCATCCGCAATAAAAGGGTATTCATGCGTTCGATGGCAACCCGCCGGGCGAATTATGCAGTTTCTGAGCATGTGCGGAGCGCCATCTGCGTACTTAAGGCTGCAGGTTTCAACCTGATCCTCCTGGAAACCTCCGGTATCGGACAGGCAAGTACCGAGGTAACGGAGTACAGCGATATTTCCATTTATGTGATGACTCCGGAATACGGGGCAGCCACGCAGCTTGAAAAGATAGACATGCTGGATTATGCAGATATTGTCGTACTCAACAAATCCGATCGGCCGGGTGCCGGGGACGTGGCACTGGCCGGACCTGCGGGGCAAGGACCTCGGCAGCCTGGGGGCACTCGGCAAGGCCCTCGACGCCGGCGGGCGCCTGCACTGGTACCCCGCCGAGACGAACA
>CBFDEE010000321.1:0-3390 GCA_965603745.1 uncultured Bacteroides sp.
AAGCTGCGCCGGAAGCAGGTACGAATTTGACGATCTCCAGATCTTGCTGGATTTCCCGGTACTGACCGGCATAGGCATCTACCTGTTCCTCCGGGAGGCGGATGATACCCTCACCTGCAGTGGCCGGGGCAAGCAGGTAAATGGGAGGAAATCCCTGCCGGAAATTCAACAGCTGGGTATCGATAAGCTCAGGTGAAATGCCTTTTTCCCTTAACAGTTCCAGGTCTTCCCGGGAGAAGGAATGATCAGTCATAATGCATTCGGTCTATTAACAGATTTTACGCAGCAGGAACTGCATTGGCAATTTTAGTATTTCCAGCCGCAATATAGCAGATACAGTTTTAATTCAGGTTCTGTTCTGCTATTTCTTTTCCCCTGCGGAGTGCCTCAAGGTTAAGGGAAACGATCTCCTCCCCCTTTCTCCCGAATATCTTCCGGATACCCTCCTCAAAACTCTCGTAGGGTATATCAATGAACGGAGTTGCCGCGCCCAGTACCACCATGTTGGAGACTTTTTTTGATCCAAGCTCTGCGGCTACGGCATCCGCGTCGAGCGAGATGTTGCGGGGGACCTTCTCAATAGCTGACTTCAGGTCTGCCGGGTCGGGGTAATCGGGGATATTCACATAAGGACTGATACTGGTGATCAGCCAGCCCTTTTCTGAAAGCCAGGGCAGATACCTGAGGGACTCCATCGGTTCTACGGAGAGTATCAGGTACGCCTTGCCCAGGGGGATCAGGTCCGATGCAACAGGGTCGCTGGAAATTCTCATGTTCGACTGTACGGCACCGCCCCGCTGGCTCATACCGTGTACCTCGGCCTGTTTTATCTGCAGGTCGTTTTCCAGGGCAGCCATACCGATGGAGGCTGCAATGGACAGGATCCCCTGTCCCCCGACACCTGCCAGGATTATATCTGATTTCATTTGCCTGTGTTTTTTTTGCGTGACCTTTTTCGAATGGCTGTCTGTATGCATTCCCGTTCGGCAATCACAACCGAGACGCCCTTGTATGCAACTTCCTCCTCCAGGATTCCTACATTTTCCCGGTGATATTTTTTCAGTGGATTCAGCTTGCGGACATGTGCGGCAGGAACACCGAGTCCCAGACAGATCGATTCCAGCCTCCCCTCGGCATGTGATTCCTGTCCCCCGGTCATGGCCGTGGTCGAGTTATCGGATATGATCACGGTAATGGGTGAATTTTCCCTGACGGCGTCGAGCAGGCCTGTCATCCCGGAGTGGGTAAAGGTGGAATCGCCTATAACGCAAACCGAGGGTATTAGTCCAGCGTCAGCAGCCCCCTTGGCCATGGTGACCGATGCCCCCATATCCACACAGGTATCGATGGCATTATAAGGGGGAAGCGCACCAAGAGTATAACAGCCGATATCGGAAAAGACCCGCCCGTCCCCGTAGGGGGCCATAACCTCGTTCAGTGCATGGTATACATCAGCATGGCTGCAGCCCTTGCAAAGAGCGGGCGGCCTGTTCCTGACAATATCTGGGATATCCATGCCCCTGTGCGGCGAGGAGCCCAGAGCCGCCCTGACCAGGTCGGGATTCAGCTCTCCGGTCCTTGGAAGGGTTCCGTCAAGCTTTCCGTGAATCTCTTTTTCCCTGCCGAGCAGCCCCTTCAGTGATTCCTCTATCAGGGGATACCCTTCTTCAAGCACCAGGATGGCATCGCAGCGTTCGTACAGTTCAGCTACCCGTTTTGCAGGCAGGGGGTATTGTGCGATCTTCAGAACAGGGTAAGGTGCCGCAGACCCTTCGAAGTTTTCAAGCAGGTAGTTATACGCCAGTCCCCCGGCAATGATCCCGAGTGAGGTGTCCTTCCCGTCAAACAGGCGGTTGAAAGGGCTCTTGCCGGACTCCTTTTCAAAATCCTGCTGCAGGTCCACCAGGCGGGAATAGCTTTTTCTGGCCATGCTCGGAAGCAGGATGAACTGGGTCGGGTTCTCAGGGATCTTAAGTTCATTCTGCGTTCTGGATTCCGACCTTGTGACGGCGGACCGGGAATGGGCAAGGCGGGTAGTGATCCGGATCATCACGGGGATGCTGTAGCGCTCAGACAGGTCAAAGGCCAGGTATGCCATATCATAGGCCTCCTGCTGTCCAGAAGGTTCAAGTACGGGGATCATGGAAAATTTTCCGAAGAACCTGGAATCCTGCTCATTCTGGGAGGAATGCATGGAAGGATCATCTGCAACTGTGATGACCATACCGCCGTTCACTCCCGTAATTGCTGCATTCATGAATGGATCCGCTGCAACGTTGAGTCCCACATGCTTCATACAAACCATTGACCGTTTGCCCGCATAGGACATGCCCAGTGCCGATTCCATGGCCGTTTTCTCATTTGCCGACCATTCGCTGTGGACCCTGCCATCCAGCTTCTGTGCCTGGACGTACTCGGTGATCTCCGTTGAGGGCGTGCCAGGATAAGCGTAAATCCCCGACATCCCTGCATCCAGAGCTCCCTGTGCAATGGCCTCATCACCTAAAAGCATCAGTTTCTGCATGAATAAAATGGTCTTGGTTAGCTGTTCCAAAATAGGAAAATTCGTACAGCAGAGGCATAAGAAAAATCATGTTTTCCGCGGGGATGAGGATGCTATATAACATCCGGCCTGCAGGGTTTTAATCTGACGAGCAGGCCGGTGGGATTACAGCGAATGCCTAGCTGTACAGGGTAAGTACCAGGTTCCGCCTGCCTCCGTGATTCCTGAATTCACAGAGGTAAATGCCCTGCCAGGTTCCCAGGTTCAGCCGCTTCCTGGTAATGGGGACGGTCAGGCTTGCCCCGAACAGGGATGATTTGATATGCGCCGGCATATCATCAGCCCCTTCGAGTGTATGGATATAGTAGGACTGGTTTTCGGGCACCATCCTCGAGATAAAGGATTCAAAATCATCCCTGACGGTCGGATCGGCATTCTCGTTAAGTGTAATGCCGGCCGATGTATGCCTGAGCAGGATATTCAGCATGCCCTGTTCCGGCAGTTCGGGCAATTCCTGTTCAATATATCCCGTTATCAGATGAAAGCCCCGGGGAAAAGAGGGCAGAGATATTTCTTTTTGCTGGATCATGATTCAGGATTTCCATACAAAGGTATTCATAATACTGTAATCCGGCCTGTCCTTACCCTGCCCTGATTTGGCATGGGACTCAGGCATGGAATGCCGGTCTGTGAAACATCCGGATTTTCCTAAATTATGTTAATAATAGTATACTGCGTTTTTTATATGGGTGATTTTTACCATTTTTGAACTTTGAAAAAATATCTCCTCATACTGTTCACCCTCTGCGTTGTACTGCTCCCCTCCCATGGCCAGGATGATGACGGGCTCATCCAGTTGTCCGGCGTGGTCAGGAACGCATACCTGA
>CBFDEE010000322.1:0-3370 GCA_965603745.1 uncultured Bacteroides sp.
TTATAATCGGCCACCTGGAGGAGCCTGGTCAGGATGCTCTCGATGTCTTCACCCACATAACCGGCTTCGGTCAGCACGGTAGCATCCACGATGGTGAACGGCACATGCAGCATCTTGGCTATGGTTCTTGCAAGCAGGGTTTTCCCCGTGCCGGTTTCGCCCACAAGGACAATGTTTGACTTTTCTATCTCCACCTCATGCTTGTCCTGGTTTTTTACATGGACCAGCCGCTTGTAGTGGTTGTAGACAGCTACGGAGATATATTTCTTGGCGTATTCCTGTCCGATCACGTACTGATCCAGGAAGGTTTTTATCTCCCCGGGCTTGGATAGCTTGATCTGGTTGACATCAAACTCTGAGTTCTTCTTCAGTTCCTCCTGCAGTATACTGTGCGCCTGCTCAATACAGGAGTCGCAGATGTGACCTGAAATGCCTGCGATCAGCAGGTTCGTATCACGCTTTTCTCTTCCACAGAAAGAACATCTGTCCGTTTTCCGGAGTTTTAAGGATTTATTTTTTTACTTTCTCGAGTATTTCGTCGATCATCCCGTATTCAAGCGCTTCCTTCGATGTCATCCAGTGATCCCGGTCCGAGTCTTTTTCGACCTTCTCAATGTTGTTGCCAGAATGGTCGGCTATGATCTGGTACAATTCCTTCTTGGCCTTCAGTATCTCCCTTGTTGCAATTTCAATGTCCGAAGCCTGTCCCTGTGTCCCGCCCATCGGCTGGTGGATCATGATCCGGGAATGCTTGAGTGCAGACCTTTTCCCTTTAGCACCGGCGGTGAGCAGAACGGCACCCATGGATGCTGCCATACCCGTACAGATACTGGCTACATCGGAACTGATATATTGCATGGTGTCATAAATTCCCAGTCCGGCATAAACGGATCCTCCCGGTGTATTGAAATAGATCTGGATATCCTTTGCAGGATCTGAGGAATCAAGGAAAAGCAGCTGGGCCTGGATAATATTTGCCACATAATCATCTATGGGCAGACCCAGGAAAATTATCCGGTCCATCATCAGGCGTGAAAAAACATCCATCGAGGCAATGTTCAGCTGCCTCTCTTCAATGATCGTAGGTGATATATAATTGCTCCAGATTGAATTATACCTGTGCAAAGTCATACTGCTGATACCCAGGTGCCTGGTTGCGTATTTATTAAACTCGTTGGGTTCCATGGCCAATATTTTTCCCGAAAGTTAATTATTCTCAAACAATTTATTGAATTTTTCCATCGTAATTTGCTTATTATCAACCTTGACGCTCTCCCTAATAAAGTCCATTACCTTAGTATCCAGTATCCTTTCTGCACTTTTTCTCCTTTCTTCCTCGTTCTTGAGCATCTCCACGGCATAGTTGTCCAGGTTCTCTTCCGGGACATTCATCATGCCGTACTGCTGGAACTGCATCAGGGCAATTTCCCTGGCTGCGGCTTTTATCTCATCTGCTTCCACCTTGATCTCCCGGTCTTTCACGATCTGATCCCGGATCAGCTGCCATTTCAGATCGTCTTCAAACTTCGGGTAATCCTCCGCAATTTGTTCGGCTGTGAACCTATCCTCGTTAACCAGGCTCAGCCATCGTTTGAGGAATTCTGCGGGCAATCCGAATTTGAATTTTTTAAGCAGGATTTTTTTGGTATCAATGGTAAAACGGTAATCGCTGTCGCGGGAAAGTCCCTTTTCAAGCTCTTCGGATATCTTCTTTTCAAACTCCTCCATTGATTTCACCTCATCCTTGCCATAGAGCCTGTCGAACATTTCCTGGTTGATCTCTGCCTTCTCAAACTTTGAGATCTCCCCGATGGTGAACCGGAAATTGGGAGTGATCTCCGGAACGGCCGATTTATCGATTTTCAGAATGGATGCGATCTCGGTTTCGTTGGGAAAGGCCTTCCGGATGTCCATGTCGACTGTTTCACCCGGCTGCCTGGCCATAAAGGCTGCCCTGGTCTTTTCATCCTTGAGCACCTCAAGGGAGAAGTTCGCATCCCGGGAATGGATCCCTTCCTCGATGGGATTTCCTTCCCTGTCTATCTGTATAAAATCCCCCTTCAGGCTCTCAGAGCCCTCAATCTGTTCAACCGGCAGCATCTGTCCCATCCTGCCTGCATAGGATTCCTTTGTCTCTTCGATCATTTTTTTCTCCACCTGGATCTCGTAAAAAGGTATTTTATCCTTCGGGCCCAGGGAGATTTCGAGATCGGGTGCGAGTCCCAGGTCAAACTCAAACTCAAACTCGTTCTGATTCTCCCAGTCAATGTCCTTTTCCTGTTTTTCGCTCGGCAGCGGTTCGCCCAGGATCTTTACATCCTCCTGTTTCAGGTAATTGCCTATGGATTCGCTAACAAGCTTATTGATTTCCTCGACCATTACAGGGGTCCGGTACATTTTACGTACCAGTCCGGCCGGAACCTTCCCGGGCCGGAATCCGTCCAGGGTTACTTTTTTCCGGTAATCCTTCAGCACCTGTTCCACACGCTCACTATAATCCTTTTCTTCCACCCGGATCTTCAGCCTCGCGTTCAGTTCGTCAATGTTTTCCTTCGTTATATTCATTCTGATATTGTTTTAAAAAACCGCCAATCGAACGATACAGGATCGCTCTGCTGGCGGCTGTGTTCCTTGAAAAGTGCGGATGAAGGGACTCGAACCCCCACGCCCTAAGGCACCAGATCCTAAGTCTGACGCGTCTACCAATTCCGCCACATCCGCAAAATTCGACGGCAAATTTATCCTTTTTTCCTGAAAAAGTCAATTGATTTTGTCAGCTGAATTCCAGCCACTTGGCAAACACGCGGCCTGACTGGCCTGTAAGGGTGATATCAATATACATGCGGGAAAGGGAAATGCTGCAAATTAAGCTAGCGGATCCGGTATGATCTTTTCTATCTTAGTTCAAACTTCTGTCCCAGGTACACCCTTCGTACCTGTTCGTCCTCGGCCAGGTCATCGGCCGAGCCGGCTTTGAGGATATTCCCTTCAAACAGAAGGTAGGCGCGGTCGGTAATGGAAAGTGTTTCGTGTACGTTGTGGTCGGTTATCAGGATGCCGATATTCTTATTCCTGAGGTTGGAAACGATTTCCTGTATGTCTTCAACGGCAATGGGATCGACACCGGCGAACGGTTCATCCAGGAGGATGAACTTGGGACTCAATGCCAGGGCCCGTGCGATCTCAGTACGCCTCCTTTCTCCTCCCGAGAGCTGGGATATTTTTCGATCTGAAAATTCCATTGTTTCCGTGATCTTCAGGCATTTATCCAGGATTTTTTCATCTTCACCATTCAATAGTCCCATTCCCTTTGAATATGGGTATCTGCCCATGGATAAAGGAGCATTCTAGCACCAGCATGGAAATCGCA
>CBFDEE010000323.1:0-3348 GCA_965603745.1 uncultured Bacteroides sp.
TACGGTAAGAAGGAGAAGGCGGTCCCTCACCTTGAGAAGGCGGTACTGAACATGTCTCCGAGCTACCGCGAAGGTTCCTACAAGGAGAGGTCTGCTCCAAGGGAGGCCCTTTTTGCCCTGGCACGGGCCTATCATATTGCCGGGGAGCTTGACGCGGCAATCGAGCAATATGAGAAATACCGTGACGTGATGATCAAGAGGCATTTCGCAGATATTGAATATGTGAACAACCAGATCAAGTCCTGCGAACTGGCGAAGAGCATGATAGGGAGACCTGCAGACATTCAATTTCTCAGGCTGAGTGAAGAGGTTAATAAGTTCCCGGTCAATTATAATCCGGTTGTGTCATTCGATGATTCCACAATGATCTACATGACGGACCAGCAGCTGTACAGGGCCATAATGATCACCCACAGGACCCCCGGGGGCGGATGGACAGAACCAAGGATCATCAACGAGGAGATCGGGTCGGACGGAGATTGCTATCCCACCTCCCTTTCGGCCAACGGAAAGGAGCTGTACCTGGTAAAAAAAGATGCCTACAGTTCAGATATTTATATCTCATACAGGAAAGGTGACCGGTTTACCCCAATGATCCCCCTGAACGGGAATATCAATACGGATTACTATGAGACACATGCCAGTATTTCCTTTAACGGAAAGTACCTGTATTTCACCAGTGACCGGCCTGGGGGACAGGGTGCCCTTGATATATGGGTATCGGAGACAACAAATGAAGGAGACTGGGGAGAGCCAAGGAATCTCGGTCCGAAGATAAACTCCTATTACAGCGAAGAAACACCCTTCCTCGCGGCCGGAGGCAGAAAATTGTATTTCAGTTCACAGGGGCATGCCACCATGGGCGGATTTGATTTTTTTGTTGCCGAAAAGGTGCCGACCATGAAGTTAAGCCAGGATGGCGATGCATATCCCGGCGACCGCTCTTCAGCGGCTCCCATGGATGCCGGATGGTCATTTCCTGAAAATCTCGGTTATCCGATAAGCACGACGGACGACGATCTGTTTTATTACCCGCGAAAAAACGGACAGGGTGCGTATTGCTCTGCGATCATCGAGGATATAAGTCCCACAAGAAGCATTTACACCCTCAGGATAAAAGGGGAGGAACCTCAGATATCAGCCATCCGGCAGAACACGGCCGAACGGATTGATCCTTCCGACCTTAAAGTCTCGGCCGGGGTGGAGAGGGACAACTCCGTACCGGATTCTTCTGCAGGAAGCGGTGATTTAACCGCACAGGATATGCCGTCCATTCAGACTCCCGGCGCCCAGGTCCCCGGCGACCAGACTCCCGGTGACCAGGTCCCCGGAGTCCCGCCCCCCGGCGCAACAAACCCCGATGAATATTTTGTCCTGAACAGCATACATTTCGATTTCGACAGCCATGACCTGCACGATGCAGCCAAAGCCGAAGCGGAACGGATCTATGAGGTCATGCTGAAAAACCCGGGATTGAAGCTTCGGCTTACCGGCCATACAGACGCTGTCGGAGCCGACGAATACAACCTTCGCCTTTCCGAACGAAGGGCGCAATCAATTGCCGATTATCTGGCAGGGAGGGGTATTGAGACTTCCAGGATCAGCGTTACCGCAGCCGGGGAAACCCGTCCGATCGCCATTAACAAATACGAGGACGGTACAGACAGCCCGGAGGGGAGAAGGCTGAACCGGCATGTTTCCATAAAACTGGAGAACCTCCAGAGTGAAAACATACAGGTGGAGAATATATTTGTCCCAGATCACCTTCAGCCCCGCGCAGAAAAAGCATATAGTATTCTTTTGCTGAACAGCGATGTATTTTTAGATACTATCCCGGATATCGTAGCCGGGGAACGGACGGCCCTGATCATTACCGATTCCGCTTACTTATATACGGCCGGGAATTTCAATCACAAGGTCCAGGCAATGCAGTATCTCAACGAAGCCATCGACGCAGGCTATTCGGATGCCGGCATGCTTGAACAAAAAGAGTTGGAAAGGATCATCGCCAGTCTGTCCGAACAGGGTATTGCTGCCTCTATAAGTTTTACCATTCAGATTATGGCCTTGCGTAAACCGGTGGATACCAGTCATTTCAAGCCGCTTAAGGGAGTGCTGGTGTATGCAGGCAGGGATGGTTTTCACCGTTATATATACGGTGAATTTGACAGTATTCAGGATGCCCTGCAGGAACTTCCCTCGATCCAGCAGATGGGGTATGAGGATGCATTTATAATGAGCATTCTCCGCTACAAGGAACTTTCCGACCAGGGACCGCTGCCTTGATTATTTCCCCAGGATTGCCGGCAGTGCATCGGCAAGGTTCTCAAACCATCCCGACAGCAGGGATTTCATCCCGCTTTGTTCGATGTTTCCCCCGGCTATTCCCAGGGCTGAGAAACCGGCAAGGCGGATGGATAATACGCCTGCAGCCGAATCCTCCAGCCCGATTACACGATTCCGTTTTTCGGCTGGCATTTCAAGCCCGATACGCGCGGTTTCGGCGTATAACCAGGGATGGGGTTTGGGTGCCAGTTCACCCAGGGTTCCGGTCTGGCCTTTTCGCAGGGTATATCCTGCAGTAATGATGGCATCATAAAACTCCAGGGGGTCGCCCATGTTCAGTGTCCGGAAGGCAGAAACAATCTCCGGCCAGGCCTTTTCATACAGGCCCGATGTAACCAGCCCGATCTTTACCCCGCTCGATTTAAGCGTCAGAAGAAAATCCTTCAGTCCGGGGCTGGGGACAAATGCATCCTGCCTGCCCCGCCCTTCGAGGATCTTCTTCATCTCCTCGTGGGTGATCCTGAAATAGACCCGCCGGGCTTCTTCCACGGTTTTGCCCGGGCAGTATTTCCGGATACAGTATTCCAGGTGTTCGGAAACTGAGTGTCCCGATACAAAGGGAAGGTCAGCATCCTCAAGTTCAAAGGAAGGCTCATCAAGCAGGCTGGCTGTGGTTTGTTCAATGATCCAGATCCAGAATCTCTCGCTGTGCACACTCGTCCCGTCCAGATCCATCAGCACAGCTTCTGCCGGTGTTTCGAATACCGGGTCGCGTAGTTCATATATGGCAGGATATCCCAGCTGGGATTTCACATAGACCAGGGTCTTATCGTCATAGACCACGAAATCGGACTTGTTATCGGCAGGCGTCAGTATGGTTTT
Organism: uncultured Bacteroides sp.; assembly: GCA_965603745.1. GTDB lineage: Bacteria > Bacteroidota > Bacteroidia > Bacteroidales > SM23-62 > SM23-62. Next base: position 3,169 of record CBFDEE010000323.1, read on the forward strand.
TACCCCATCCCTTCCGGCAAGGAACATACCGTTCCCGCCTGAGGATTTCTCGGTGAACTGTCCTTTAAGAACGGAAAGGCTGGTATTGAAGCCGGGTAGAAGATCCATGCTTTATGGCAGATTTTTATCTTGGCCTGATGATTTATATTCCTTTTGCGATATGGTAATATACCTCGTTCC
>CBFDEE010000324.1:0-3343 GCA_965603745.1 uncultured Bacteroides sp.
AACCTCCGTTCATCAAAAAAGGGAGATTGCGACCTGGCGAATTCGTGAGATCCTTGAAGCTTACGGGAAGGTGAGGGACAACCTTATAAAGCATGAGCCGGGTTACCCTGAGGTAGATGATCTGTATTCTGTTGTTGCGGAAGGAAGAAAGGATTATGGAATGAATGCAGTAGGAGAGGGGATGAATTCGAAAGGATCTGAATTAATTATTGAAGTGGTTGACCGGCATGATGAGCGCCCGGTATGGGTGCTTGTCTGGGGCGGACCCAATTGCCTTGCCCAGGCGCTCTGGAAGGTGCGTGATACACGCTCGGAGGAGGAACTGGAAAAGTTTGTATCCAGGCTCAGGGTTTATACGATCTCGGACCAGGATGACAGCGGTCCGTGGATAAGAAAAACCTTCCCGGACCTTTTCTATATTGCCAGTCCCGGGTTTCACCGCTACGGAGGCTATCATTATGCAACCTGGAGTGGTATCAGCGGCGATTATTTTCACGCTCGCTGTCCCGGAGGAAATTACAGCCTGGTGGAGAATGCCTGGATGGATAAGCACATTCGCAGGAAAGGGCCACTGGGGAAACAGTATCCGTATATGAAATACCTTATGGAAGGTGATTCCCCGAGCTTCATGTTCCTTATTGATAACGGGCTTAACAATCCCGATCATCCCGACTGGGGAGGCTGGGGAGGCCGTTACGAATTCTACCAGCCCAAATATGAAAAATGGTTCCTGGAACCGGAGACCCGCCCGCTGTGGACAAATGTCATGGATGAGGTTTTAGGGCATGACGGAAGGTGGCATACGAGCAACCATGCTACAATATGGCGCTGGAGAGAGCATTATCAAAATGATTTTGCGACACGTATGGACTGGACCATTAAAGATTACGAAGATGCAAACCACCCGCCTGTTCCGGAGCTGAATCACGAGCAGTATCTCACAGTAAAAGCCGGTGAGCGTGTCGATCTGAGTGCGGAAGCCACTGATCCTGATGGGGACAATCTCTCGTATAAATGGTTCCTGTACGGTGAACCGGGCACATTTGCCATGGCAACAGCGAGAACCGGCAACCCGCTTAAGATCACCGATTCAAATATGGCAGATGCATGGTTTATTGCGCCCGGGAAAGCCAAAATGGGCACAATGCATATCATTCTTGCCGTAACTGATCATGGCACCCCGGCACTGACCCGTTACAAGCGTGTGATTATAGATGTAAAGCCGGAATAAAACAGGCCTCAATCCCTCTTGAGCACCTTGTAGGACATGTTGTCTATCCTTATGAGGTACAGGCCTTCCGGCAGGTTTCTCATGGGTATTTCAGATCCTGTTCCGCTCAGCACGAGGCTCCCTTTTACTGAGTACACGGCATAGTCTTTTTCAACCGTCAGGAACAGCCTGTCTGAAACGGGATTCGGGTACAGCAGCAGCTTCTCAGCCTTTTCAACTTCATGAACTTCGGGGATTGCCGTGGGTATGCTGCCATTGGGAAATACCACCAGTTCGTGCAGGGGACTCCATTCACTAATGTTTTTGGTGCGGGCTCTGAGAATGGTAACAGTACTTATAGTAATTGTAGTATCACTGCCGGATTTTGCGCCTGATGAAACAGACCCGCTCAGGTCCCATGTACGCGGATCAGAACTATCCGTGGTATAATAAACCACTCCGCTTGCACCCTCTCTGCTTATGGTAAGAGAAGCGTTGGCGGATGTTCTCAATATACCGGTCTCCACCTCGGTACTTCCATTAAAATACTTCGGCGCCGGTAAGGTTGAAAAATACCCCGCACTCTTAAGTTTTGAAATGAATTTATTTGCCCTGCCCTTCAGATCATTTCTAACGGCAATCCTGGCAGCATCCCATTCATGATCCCTGTCCATCGGATTGGAACTCCGCTCGTCCCCCCAGCGGGCAGATTCACAGATAATGGGTCCGTATATATAGTCATTGAGCCTGTCCCAGGCCGCAATTACATTCTCATCCGTCATTACCCCATCGTTGTAAAAATGCTTGTACACCAGGTCGTTGAAACGCATCCTGAAATCAATATTGGTCCAGAGAGCCTTGAAACCATTTTCGTCTCTTCTGTCGTCCAGCATATTACTTACACTTGGATCTCCTGTTCTTCTGCTTCCTCCACCAAAGGAATCCTCGATATCCCAGGGAATATAGACAACCGGGCCGTATGGGTTGTTGTTATTACCATAATAGTACTGGGGACCGTCTCCCGGGTCGGCATACCCGTGTACCAGGAAACTGGCTATACACTGGTTTACCAGCACCCAGCTATGCATTTCTTCAAAAGAGGTATTGCTGTAGTTTCTTCTAACAGCCTGAAAAAAACGGGTTTTGTCTCGTCCCGGCTCACCAACACGATCATCGCTTGCATCGGGTTCTTTTCCTTTTGCGTAAAAATAGTTCTCAGATTCGCCCCCCAGATTATTGGCCAGAAAGTTATGATCCGGTCTTTCGCATGGATTGTACAATCCCCAGTATTTCCCGTTGAGGTAAAGGTGCACAAAGGTCCCATGCGACCCGAAACCCGACATCAGTATCTGCAGATCCCTTCCCAGCTGATCACGTGTATAGACTGACTTGGCTCTGTCCCAGTCAGCACCCCAGCTTTTATTATGGCCGGCCCGCAGGATAATATTATCATATATCCCGGCCGTTGTATTCCTGCCATGGGGAGCATCCGCAAATATTTCATTCCTTAATTTGCCTGCACCATATATATTCTTGAAAACCAGGGTGAATGATTGTTTATGGTCGTATGTTCCCTGGTCCCATCTGCCGCCTCCACCCTGTATCCTGATCCCGCAGTTTTCCTGCCAGTTTTTTAATGAATCCCCCCTGTAGCCCTCCGGATATATCATCTCTACAGAGCATTCCCGTTCAAAAGCGTCACTTCTGTTTTCCAGATTGCTTCCCCAGTGAATTCCATTACTACCCCATAAATCCTGCTTCAGCATTACAATCGACAGGGTAGGGATATCTTTTAATGCCTGAATGATTTCATCTTTGTATTCAGCTGCATCAACAATCTCGGGATCCATTTCCTCGGTCCAGAACACCTTGCCTGTCTCCTGTGAAGAATAATCATAACCATAATCCTGCAACATGTTGTTTTGCTGCCGGATCACCTGATCCGGGAAAATATAGGAATGGGTCTTGATTTTTGAGTCATCCAGGCCTGCGGCATAGGTATATGCCCTGACCATTGCATTGCCGCGGATCAGGATCGGTCCCGAGTAATCCTGTCCGTTGCTCAGTGTAGGTTTGCTGCCATCCAGGGTATAGCGGATGGTTCCACCAGGTGTTGTTGATGATAATTCAAGT
>CBFDEE010000325.1:0-3338 GCA_965603745.1 uncultured Bacteroides sp.
CCCCTGACCTCGTGACTGCCAGTCACGCGCTCTAGCCAACTGAGCTATATCCCCATGAAGGCATGAGTTTGAGTGTGGGTGTGGGTGTGGTGTGAGTGTGTTTGGCGGTGCAAATATAAAAAAAAATCAATATTTATCGGGGTTATTCCGGCTGGTTTTCCATGAGGAAACCTCCGGTCAGGCGGGTCAGGGATGTGCGGGAACCGATCAGGTTGTAGATGGCCTCCAGCCTGCGCAGGGCAGAGTTCAGGAAGATCAGCTGGATATCCCTGTATTCAAAGGAGCTGATGGCCCCGTTGCGGAATTTTTCATCGGCGATGGACATGTTCAGTTCGGCCGCTTCCAGGCTTTCATCGGCCACTTCCAGCAGTGCGATGCGGATGCTGTAAAAATCATACAGGTTCAAAAGTTCATTCATCAGTGCATGTTTCATCTGCTCGATTTCCACGCTGGCTATCTCCTCGTTAATCCTTGCTATTTCAATGGCTCTCTTTCTCGTTCCGCCGTTATAGATATCCCATGAAAGGCGCAGGTTCCCGTAGGTAGAAAGGGCATCGGTAGTCCCAATGAACTGTACCGAACCGACATTTTCTTCCAGTCCCGCTGAAAGACTAAGTGAAGGATACAGGGCACTCTTGCTCAGGCCGGATTCTTTTTTCTGCAGCTGCAGGTTGGTATACTGGTTCCTGAGGGTCTGGTTGTCAGCCATCATTTTCGCACTGAGATCTGCCAGGATATATTCTGCAGTATCCGGTTCAAACGGGTCCGTAAAATCCCAGACAACGGAAGGATCAATCCCGAGCAGGAAATTCAGGTTGCGTACTGAATTCCGGACCCGGACCTCCTGGGTCATGAAAAGGGCCTTATCGTTGAGGTAAACATTTTTTGCCTGCAGGACCTTATAGGTGCTTGTCCCCCCCAGTTCATACCGGGCCTCTTCATATTCATAGCGGTCCTGCGAGAGTGTCATCACCGTCCTGAGCACTTCCAGGTTCTCCCGCTGGAGCAGCACGTTATAATAGGCCATGACAACATCCTCTACGGTATTTTCCACAACTACCCCAAGCCTGCCATGAGAAAGTTCCTCAAGGTCTTCTAGTTTCTCCTTTGTGAAGCTCACCCGGAATCCCTCGAAGATGGTCCAGTCCAATCCGACTCCTGCATACAGCCTGCTGTTAGATGTACTGTCACTGAAATCGTAACTGTTGTTTGACCTCGCTTCGAAACCGATGCTAGGGTAGCGGCCCGCCGTTCCCCAGTTATTATTTATGCCGGCGATCTCAACATCCGATCTTGAGATCCGGATGCCATAATTATAATCCAGTGACTTCTCAATGGCACCGGACAGGCTGAGGCTTTCAGGCTGGGCTTTTACCCGGGAGGCCGGTAAAAGCATTATGATAACAAGCAAAAGGAAAATCAGGGAATATGCCTTTTTCACCTGTATTTCTTTCGGGTTATTGATCTTTTTAATATTCAGGTTCAGCATTGTTCTTTTTTTTACCATTGGCTTCCAGCATCAGTTTTCTGCGATTGTAAATGACAGCTATTTCGACGTCTTCGCGCTGCGGTTTTTCACCGGTCCAGAGTTTCCTGAAATACACCCTTACGTCATTGAGCAGCATGATCAGGATAGGGAAAAAGATCAGGATGAAAATCGTCCCGATCGCCACTCCGTAAGCAAGGCTTATTGCCATGGGAATCAGGAACTGTGCCTGTACACTTTTTTCAAGGATGATTGGAAACAGGCCGACAGTCGTTGTTATAGATGTCAGGATGATCGGGCGCAGTCTTATTTTGCCGGCTTCCAAAACGGCCTCGTGTACCTTTTTACCCTGGACAAGCAATCCATCGTATTTGGCCAGGAATACGATGGCATCGTTGATGATCACCCCGGTCAGGGCAACCATTCCCCACAGGCTCATCAGGGAGAGTGGTTTGCCATGAATTCCGTGTCCCCAGAAAACGCCCAGCATGGAAAGCGGGATCATGGCGATTATTATGATGGTCTGGTTTACACTGCGGAAATGCAGGATCAGCAACAGGACAATGATGATAAAGGCCACACCGAAATACCGGTATACCTTTTGTATAGCTTCCCTGCTGAACCTCTGCTGTCCATGGTACATATACCGTATGCCGGCAAACTGTGAAGTCAGATCGGGCATGATATTCAGTTCAATCTGCTCAATGATCTCCGGCACCGATGCAAACGGATCTACGGTTTCTGCCTCAACTCTTATTTCCCTGTTTCCGTTGTACCGGTTGATTGCAACGGGGCCTCTTTCCAGATGGTAATCGGCCAGTTCAATCAACGGATATTCACCGGAAGGGGTTTTAATCTTCATTTTCTCCATCTGCCCGATGGACAGCCGGTCCTCCCTCGGGTATCGCACCCAGATTCTCAGTTCGTCCCGCCCTTCCTGGAGCCGCTGTGCCTGTCCCCCGTAAAAACCCTGCCTTACCTGCCTGGCAATGGACAGTTCATCGAGTCCCAGGAAATATGCCTTGGGTTTAAGGTCAAGCCTGATCTCCTGCTTTCCCAGCGCGACATTTTCATTAATATCCTTCAGCTGGGGCATTTCCCCGAGCCTGAACATCAGGTAATCCTTTGCTTCCTCCAGCTCGGCCAGGTTTTTTGACATCAATCCTACCGAGACTGGTGATCCCCATCTGTTTCTTCCTCCTACCGTATATTTAAGTGCTTCCGGAACGGGACCAATTTTCATCCGCACCTTATTGGCAATATCGAAACCGGCAATAGGCAATCCTTCAAGATCTCTCGGATATACCCTGATATTCCCTGCATGCGCACCTGATTCCTGGCGTCTGAATGCAGATCCGACGCTTGTCTGCACCCTTTCGATAATATCTTCCTGCTCTCCCAGTTCTTCTTTCAGGTCTTCGTTCACGGCCCAAATGGCTTTTTCAAACCTTCGCAGCATATCGGTGGTTTGTTTTTCCCCATCTCCCGGTGTGAATGCAACATTCAGTTCAAAACTGTCAAAATCGACCATGGGGAAATAGGTATTCTTGATATACCCGCCCATGTATAATCCGATGGTTATCAGAAACAGTGCTATTGGAACGGAAATTACAGCATGCCTCCATCGGATCAGCCATATCAGCATATGGTGGTATATCCGGTCACGAAGCCAGATGATGAAACCTTCAAAGTATTTTTTTATGCCTTTCGTTTTAGCCTGCAGGCTTCTCCGGCTCAGTACTTTCGGATTGGCAAGGTGGGCAGGCAGTACGAAGAAAGCTTCAAACAGTGAAAAGAACAGGCTGGCGATGACTACCACGGCAAGGTGAAGCATCATTTCCATGGTTGTGCC
>CBFDEE010000326.1:0-3327 GCA_965603745.1 uncultured Bacteroides sp.
GGTTTCAAAGGTTGCCCAGGTATCGGGATTATCCTGTATCCTTCCATACGAATTATTCTCCCCTATCCGGGGAATATTCACGGAGTCCGTGATGATACCTGCCGTGTCAAACAGGTACAGCGATTCCCCGTCCGCATCCAGCCTGAAATCCGTATGGAAATATGTAGTGGAAAGGTTCAGTAGTTCCGGGGGCAGTTCATCCGGTTTAACACTTGTCTGGACTGAAAGGAAGGGAATGGCGGACATATCTGAAGAGCCTGAGGATATGTTATGCACCTGTATGGCAAGCACGTTATCCCCGTCCTGTAACAATCCCGCGAGGTCTGTTACATTGAACTTCTGTGGCATTCCCCCTCTGTACATCTCCGCTTCATGGCCGCTTGATGCGGTCTGGTCATAGGTGGGAGGGAAGCCTGTGATGCCGGACCTGGCGATTTCCCTGCCGTTGATGTATGCCACAAAAGCATCATCAAAATCCATATGCAGGAGGCATCCCGTTATGACCGAGGGATCATCAAGGGTGAATGTCTTCCTCAGGTAGACCGCCACGGTTGAAGGAATTTCGGTTGCATCATCTCCGTCGCTGTAACCGATTCCCGTGGGATCTGTATTCCAGGTTGAATCGTTGAAGCCTGTTTCAATCCAGACAGACGGTATACCGGCATCGGGCAGAACATACTTCCACTCATCCCCCTGGCGGATGAGGGTTTCCCAGTAGACCGGCGGCGAACCGATATCTTTTCCCGAGGCAAAAAGGACCAGGTGCTCACCCGGTGCCATGGTATATTCAGGAAAGCACCATCGAGCCAAATGAAGGGAATCATCGCTCAGGCAATAGCCGTCAAGGCTGACGGAAGTCGTATCTGTATTCAGCAGTTCGATCCAGTCCCTGAAATCACCGAACTCATCCCTGAGCACACCGTAATTTGCGTTGCAGACCTCGTTGATGATAACCTGGCTCTCCGCCTTGAAGGGAATTCCCGGAACAAGAAATAATAAGACTACTGAAAAACGAAAAAAGGTAATAACTCTCTGCATGTCTGCCCAGGCTGTTTATTGCCTGTATTTTGAACCTGCAAATTTAGCATTATTATGGTTCCCATCCATCGGTAAGGGTCATAAGGAAGGCAACGATGTCCTCAATTTCCCGGTTTGTCAGTCCCAGGTTACCCATCTCTTCATCATTTACATTTTTATCTACTTCAGGAGCAGGCCATGGACCAACATCCCTGGTGTTGTAGAATGCTATAACCTCGAACAGGGTTTTGAAAACTCCGTTATGCATATATGGTGGCGTAATGGCAACGTTCCTAAGTGTCGGAACACGGAACTTACCATTCTCCGCAGGATCATTAATTGTAGCTCCAAGTCCCCGGTCAACATAAGCAAACCCGTCCGGATTCAGCTCGGGCGATATAGTATAGAAAGGATTTTCAGGATTTTTCGGAACACCCAGATTATCATAGGTATAATCTGTAAACAGGGGCGGTGTGCCATCAGGTGATAGTGTGCTGGGATGGCAGGCCATACAATTACCTTTCAGCTCGGAGACAAACAGTCCCATTCCACGTATTTCCTGTTCCGATAATTCCGCCTCTCCTCTTAAAAACAGATCGTATTTTGAATCGAAGGGGCTGAACTCGGCTGTTCTCTCATAAGCAGCAATTGCATCTGCCATACTGGTGAAAGCTGTTGAAGCATCCTTCAGTGCATCCGGTCCATATATCCGGGTAAAAAGGTCTGCATAATCAAGTTCACTGAGTTTATCACGGATGGCAATTGTATCATGATTGGCCATCTCGAGCGGATTAAGGGGGGGGAACATGGCCTGCTCTTCGAGGGAATTGGCACGTCCGTCCCAGAATAGGCCCCCGACCCAGATGTCTTCAATGCTGTCTTTATGCAGGGGAGGAATAAATGCGGCATAGCTTGCGGACATATCGTTCCGGTTCCCGTAACGTCCTTCCACAGCTCCTCTTGAAACAGGCAATCCCGTTTCCGGATCGGCGAAGGCTATCTCAGGCTTGTGGCAATTCGAACAATCCTGCCCGGGGGGAGTTGACAGACTTTTCTCGAAAAACAGCAGTTTACCAAGTTTTTCTTTTTCTGAAAGCTCTGTGCCAGATCCATTATTACCGGTCTTCCGGTTGCATGAAACTGCGGAAATTAAAATCAATGCTGTTAATCCGTAAAAACAGGTGATCAGGTTTTTCACGGTTTATTATATTGGTTGGGTGTCAAAATCTAAAATACGCAAAAAAATGGTGTGACCGAATAACATTTAAATGGAAGTCTTATTTTTACTTATCCTGAACCCTGCTATGGACCGTACTGATCTGAATAATGAATGGAGAAAGGTTGCGGCTTCCGTTTACCGCAAGCCGGTGGACTCGAAGATATTCGGATCTGTGGAGATCGATGTCACCGACCTTGAAGCCTTTATCTCAGCAAGAAGAAAACTGGGTGTCAAGATCACCCTGACCCATTTTTTTACGCTTGCCGTAGCCAGGGCATTGAGACAGGATGTCCCCGAACTGAATTGCTACATCCGGCGCGGAAACGTGATCCGCAGGAAACAGGTGGACGCCATGGTCAGTGTACTTAACAGGAAGGCCGAAATGAGTTCCGTGCGTGTATACAATGCCGACCGGCTCACCTACCAGGACCTGGCTGAAGTTTTCAATGAAGCGATACAGAACTCAAGGCAAGAGGTAGAAGATAATACCATGCAGATGAAGGGAGTCCTTGGCAGGATCCCCTGGCCCTTCAGGGGGTGGTTGTTCAGTTTCGTAAAATTCCTGACCGTTACTCTTGGTTTTTCCATTCCTTCCATCGGGCTCACGGCAAATAATTTCGGTTCCTTCGTGATCACCAATATCGGAAGCATCGGGCTTGACATGGGTTTCCCGGCACTCTTCCCGGTATCAAACGTGGCCATGGTATTTGTCATGGGAGGTGTGTCCAAAAAACCGGTGGTCGTAAACGACCGTGTGGTCATTCGCAGGATGATCAGCCTGAGCTGTGCCCTCGACCACAGGGTAGTGGACGCCAACCATGGGGGCATACTCTTCAAATCCCTGAAAAACGCCGTCAGGAATCCTGAGCTTTTTGACCGGGAGTAGACCATCGGGGTGATCTCCAGCAACAACTCAGTTACTTTTCATTATTCCCGCCAGCCTTTCATTTTTCCGCTTCAATACGATCCCGTGGCTGGCCAACAATATTTCCAGGAATATTGTTGAGTGAAAATTCTGAATTGTTAATGCTGATATTTTGCCATCAGCCACATTAAGCTAAGAATGTTATTTGAGTTTTAAATCAATAAAT
>CBFDEE010000327.1:0-3316 GCA_965603745.1 uncultured Bacteroides sp.
CACGATGTCAGGCGGTTTATGTAACAATTCCTGCGGTTTAGCACCGAAATTTTGCAGCAACGTTTTAATGATATCGGAGGTAGCCAGGTACCAGGGGCTTTATGGATTGTACCTGGACAGGGTCAGGATTTTCTGATAATCATTCTCCTTCATCAGTTCCTCAAGGGTAATTCCTGGATTCCGCCGCATATAAGCCTCAACAATTCTCCAGCCAAGCCATACCGATGCCCTCGCCGGTGACTCGGGGGTGAAATCCCTTGTAAAAGGGCCGTTGCCCGTAAATTTCAGTACCGTCATCCGGTCCGTCTGAAACAGGATCTTATTTTCAACCAGATATTCCCACATCCTGGCTTCGTTATTCCTGCAGAATTTCATCTGTTGGGCTGTAAATCCCATGATCAGAGAGTCAGGTTCCTCCGGCAGCATTCATTTTGCAAAAAAAGCCATCTTCCCGTTATAGATCATATTGGAAAGAACATTGTCGACAGAATCATTGTATTCAAATTCAGTCATTCCCCATCCGATCATGCAATCACTCGGGATCTTCCCCGGATGCATATTTAATGTCTGGTACCGGTGCTTCCCTAGACGGGAATAAAACTCACATTCAGTCCCCAGGTAATTATCAAGTCCAATGGCCAGGATGCCTTCTGCCGTGACGATGGACTGGTTGAAACGCGACACGAAAGTATATACTCCGGGCACAATCCTGCCGGGGAAATGCCGGGAATACCTTTTGAAAGCATCGCACAGGACCCTCTCCAGCTCCGAAACATCGGGAAATACCTCCACGGTTTCGCGGTAAACCTGGTGGTTCAGGTAATCCGAAAGAAAGCTCTTCAGGTAATCCGGGTAGGTGGGCTGCCTCGCCCCGCCGATACTGATGATACGATAATTGAAAAGATCAAAGAATTCTCCGTAACGCTCGTAAAACATGGGGATGCTTTCCGGTATGTTATCGAAATCCACAGTAAACAGGTCATGTTCAAGCCGCTTGATCTCAAGTTTCATCTCGATGTCCGAAATATCCGTTTCATAACTCATGTTCCTGCAGGACGGAATCAGGACCATAAGGGCCGTTATCAGGACTGGTATAAGTGCCGGAATCGAGTGTTTCCCGGTTTGTAAATATTTCAAATTATTTCCCACGAATATCTTATTTTTGTTTCTGAACAAGCAAAACACTGAATAAATGCAAAAGTACATATTAAGTATTATCATTCTGGCTTTCTCTTCACAGATCTTTGCCCAGGGACTGAGTTTCAGTGTGGTTGTTGATCCTCAGATTGCCTGGATGAACTCCGATTCAAAAAAAATTGAAAGGGAAGGGACCAAGCTGGGATTTGGGGGAGGATTGGTAATGGACAATTACTTTACGGAAAACTATGCATTTTCAACCGGGCTTTTCATCCTGGGAACGGGTGGCAGCCTGAATTACCTTGATTCACTGGATTTTCAGTTCGACGGCAACAGTACTACCCTGCCACCGGGATCAACGATTAAATACAAGCTTCAGTACCTTACCATTCCCTTCGGGCTGAAACTGAAGTCTAACGAGATCGGGTATATTAAATTTTTTACTAACCTTGGACTGAACACCCACATCAACCTCAAGGCTACCGTTACCGTTGATTCCGAGAATATCAGCGGGGAGAATATAAAGGATGAGGTCAACTTCTTCATGATGTCCTATTTCATCGGGGGCGGAATTGAATATTCCCTTGGAGGGAACACAGCCCTGATCGGGGGTTTATATTTTACCAGCGGCATATGGGATGTCACAAAGACCAATGATTACCGGGCACATATCGGCTCTTTTTCACTCCGGATAGGAGTAAAATTCTGAGCATTTATGAAGGCGATCCTTGTACAGCTGAACTACCACATCGGCAACTTTAACGAAAATGTCGCGAGGATCGAACTTGAGGTCCGGAAGGCTGAAAAAGCCGGCGCTGGCCTAGTAATCTTTTCGGAACTGGCCCTGACGGGATATCCACCTCAGGACCTTCTGGAATACAGAAGTTTTATAGATTCCAGCCACAGGGCCCTTCAGAAAGTTGCCACATTCAGCAGTAAAACAGGCATACTGGTCGGGGCCCCAACCCTGAACCCGGCTCCCACCGGGAAGAAACTATTCAATTCCGCATATTTCCTGTATGAAGGTGAAATACGCCGGGTTTTCCACAAGAGCCTCCTTCCGACCTATGATATTTTTGATGAATACAGGTATTTCGAGCCAAACAGGGAATTCAGCCTGCTGGAGTTCGGGGGACTGAAACTGGCAATTACCATCTGTGAGGACCTCTGGTTTAACCAGCCATCTGAGAATGCCTTTTCCAACAGCCGTTTATATACGGAAGATCCCCTGGAAAAACTTGCCGGGCTGAAACCGGACCTGGTCATCAACCTGGCCGCATCCCCCTTCTCATACCTGAGGCAGAAGGTAAAGACCGGGATCTTCACGGATAATGCGGAAAAATTCGGACTCCCCATCCTGTATGTCAACCAGGTCGGTGCACAGACAGAACTGGTTTTTGAAGGTGGTTCCCTTGCCGTTGACCGTAAAGGGGAAATCGTGGGCTCACTGAAACTCTTTGAAGAGGACCGGCTTATCGTTGACCTGGAGGAACTCCTTTCCGGGGGAATGAAAACGGTTGATTTCAGCGTCCCCGGCCAGACAGAACTGATCTACCATGCCCTGCTGCTCGGGATCCGTGATTACTTCGGTAAAATGAAATTCCTGAAGGCCACACTGGGACTTTCAGGAGGGATCGACTCCGCTGTAACCCTTGTCCTGGCTGCCCGTGCACTGGGACCCGAAAACCTGCATGTTCTCCTGATGCCTTCGAAATACTCATCCGATCACTCCGTAAACGATGCCCGGCAGCTGGCTGAGAACCTGGGCATTGGATACGATATTATCTCCATACAGGAAGCCTTCGATACCTACCTTGAGGCGATGGAACCCCTGTTCAGGGACCGGCCCGAAGATATTACGGAAGAGAACATCCAGTCCCGGATTCGCGCTAATATGCTAATGGCCTATTCCAATAAATTCGGGCATATCCTCCTGAACACCAGCAATAAAAGTGAGGCTGCGGTAGGTTACGGCACACTTTACGGCGATATGGCAGGAGGCTTATCGGTTCTCGGGGATGTATATAAAACAGATGTTTACCGGCTGGCCGAATACATCAACAGGAACGGGGAGATCATCCCGGTGAATATCCTTGAAAAACCACCATCGGCAGAACTGAGGCCTGACCAGAAAGACACGGACAGCCTGCCACCCTATGATATCCTCGATCCTATCCTG
>CBFDEE010000328.1:0-3295 GCA_965603745.1 uncultured Bacteroides sp.
AAATGTCTCGTTCTCATTTTCTTCGGTGAAAACATAGCTGCCACCACCTGCCGTGCTCCAGGCAGGAGCGGTATAGATTCCGACAACAGTACGCTCCTCATCCTTTTCACAGCCCAGCAGGACTACCATTGCAATTACTATGATTGATATCAGATTTATCTTTTTCATCATCTGTATGGTTTTATCGATTTATTCTAGTAACCCGTATTCTGGGTAAGGTTCGGATTCGCTCCGATATCAGAATCCGGTATCGGGAAGATGTTGTACTTATCGTCAACACCCGTTCCGGCCGGGACTCCTCCCTTCCACTGCCAGACATAATCCGCAGAGGTCAGTTTGTCGAACCTTACGAGGTCGGTCCTCCTTTGGGCCTCCCAGAAAAGTTCCCTTCCCCTTTCATCGAGGATGAAATCGAGCGTCAGTTCGCCGGCTGAGATATTGGAAGAAACGTCTCCGTCATAAGCCCTCGCAATAACATCGTTCACGTAGTTGAGGGCCGTTCCGGCATCTCCTCCGGTACCTCCCCTGAGCACACATTCTGCATACATCAGGTAAGCATCGGCCAGCCTGAACAACGGGAAGTCCGTGTGCATATGCACGGCATGGTTATTGGCCGGCAGGCATGTATCGCAGAGTGAAGTTACGTTCTTCCATTTGGTTATGGCGTAGCCATGGGTGAACTCGAACATGTCTTCCACATCTATCTGCTGCCCGTCAGTATGGAACATCTGGCGGCCATCGGCGGCATAAGCCTCCAGGCTGTATGTATAGTCCGGACTTCCAAGTTTCAGTTTAATCAGGTACTTACCGGCAGTAACGGAAATATTATTGTCATTTTCAGTATCAAGTATCCCGTCACCATTTACATCACCATAATTCACATCCCATGCATCGTTGGCCCGGAACTTCATGCTGCCTGCTGAGAGGTCCAGTACGGCGGTCCAGTACCCGCTGTCCGCATCCCAGGTCATGTCCTGGTCGGCATCCCAGCCGTCTGCCGTGGCATCACCAATCACGCCCCATTCGGTCTTAAGCATGGTATAGATCTTGGTCGTGGTATCCACATTGATCTTGTAATAACCGTCTTCGGCCACTGTGATGTTGTCACCGGGGGAATCCAGCACTCCGTCTGCCGGGGAAGTGTCTCCGAAGATCCCGTGATCCCAGTCTGGGCTGTCCGTGAACTTGAATCCATCACCGGCGACCAGGTAAAGATAACCTTCATAATTGTTATCGCTGTTCACGGATCCAAGGACCGTGGTGGCATCAGCCACATCCCAGCCGTTATGTTCACCGGGAACATAAAGAACCGGATAATCGGCAGTACTCTTGAGGCTTGATGCTCCGCTCTTCAGGTCTGATACATCCATGAACAGGGAGACGAACGTCTTCATGGTACGCAGGCCGCCCCAGGCTTCTCCTGTGCCGAACATTTGAGGATTCATGCTTCCGCCGATCTGGGCAGCGACCAGGAAGGTTGTTCCTCCCCAGGTCTTGGTATTCTGCCCGTCAAAAGTAATGGGGAAGATCACCTCGTTCTGTATTTCCGGTCTGTCGTTATCAGCCAGGAATAGTTCATCATACGCTGTATGCAGGGAATACCCGGCAGCGATCACCTTGTTGACGTTGGTGAGGCATTCGGTGTATCTCTCGGCCCCTATGTAGGTTTCTGCGTTCAGGTACAGTTTGGCCAGCAGCATCCATGCGGCGGCCTGGTCGGCCCGGGCGTATTCGTTGGTCCTCGCGGCGGCCAGGTCGGCCTCGATAGCCATCAGTTCCGATTCTATATAGGCAAACAGATCAGCTTTTGAGATTTGTTCCGGGAAAAAGGATCCTACGGGATCGTCTTCTGTCACGAAGGGAATAGCCCCGAACATATCCAGGGCATGCCAGTAGCTGAGTGCCCGCAGGAAACGTGCTTCTGAACGGAATTCCTCGATGCCTGGAACGGTAATGCCCCTTTCACTGAGCTTGGCATCCGTGGATTCCCTGATGAATTCATTGCAGAGTGAGATCTGGTAATAGACCCGGTAATACATATTGGTAATGAACTCGTTGGAAGCGGACCAGTCCACTTCCTGGTAGTCCCTCAGGTTCCCGTCGTTCCAGGCTATGATAGCTTCATCTGTAGGCAGTTCCTGGGCATACCAGTATGCCCTGAGGTATTGGCCGAATCCTTCGTCCAGCCCGCTGAGGTCATTGTTCCCGTGGGGGCCCTCCTGCCCGCTCACGGCCATACCTGCGTATAGTTTAGCAAGTACGGCTTTGTAGTTATCAGGATCCTTGTAAACGGAAGCCGAAGTGATCACGTCGTCATCAAGGGGTTCGGTATCAAGGTCCTGGACACATGACGAAATGGCTACCATTCCGGCAAGTATCAGTATAAACAGTATATTGAATTTTTGTGTTTTCATGTCGTCTCAATTTTTAGAATTGAACATTGACCCCCAGGGTGAATACCCTTGGCCGGGGGTAGATGTTGTTATCTATTCCGTTAAACACTTCAGGATCCAGTCCCTTGTACTTGGTAATCATGAAAAGGTTCTGTGCCGAGAGGTATACCCTGAAATTCGATACCAGTGGTACGATATCGCCCAGGTTGTATCCCAGTACGGCATAGTCAAAGCGGAAAAATGAACCGTTTTCCACGTAGTAGTCGGAGAAATACTGCGGGTTTTCAAACTGCGTTTCCATGGCACTCCTGGTAACATTCGACAGGTGCCCGGCCGAGTTGTACAATCCGCTGAAAGTCCCGTTGCTGGAATACTGGTTATTATATATATAATTACCGATATTTACGCGCGCCGTGGCGCTGAAATCCAGGTTCTTCCACCTGAAGTATGTATTGAAGCCCAGCATGTAGTCGGGTTCCGGTTGCTTGTACCGGTAGCGGTCGTCGATGCTTATGATCCCATCTTCATTCTGGTCGACGTACAGTCCCTCGAGCGGATTGCCCGCCTCATCGTAAACCTGCTTGTATATGAAGAATGACCTGGCCGGGTAACCCACGGTATGGATTTGTATGTTATTCCCGACTCCACCGGATATTCCCCCGGTCGCAACACCAAGGTAGCTGGGATCATCCGTAAGGGTCAGCTTGGTGATCTCGTTATCCTGGTAGGTCGCGTTGAACCCGAAGTCCCACTCCAGGTCAACCTGGGAGACGATCTTTGCATTGATATTGAATTCAATGCCCCGGTTAGTCATATTCCCGACATTGGTAATGATTTCATTTGTCAGGTTGGTGCCGGCGGGGACAGGGATCTTGTTGATCAGGTCCTTGGTCTCCCTCTTG
>CBFDEE010000329.1:0-3295 GCA_965603745.1 uncultured Bacteroides sp.
TTGTTCGTCATAAAGGAGCGGTTCGAGTGTTGCTTTCGGACCTCTACAGGCTGGCTTTCCCTGCGTGTACCGTATTTCCAGTGAAGCCGGTACCTGCGCCCCGGCTTTTCCCCTGGGTATACCCTTCCTCCGCAGATCACCTGCTCCGGGTTATTCCGCATGGCCTCAAAATAATTGGAAAGGAAAAATTCCGAAATGATTTCCGAGTCGCAGTCCAGGAAAAGCAGGTGGCCGTATTTCGCATATTCCATGAACCGGTTCCTGATCCTCGAACGGCCGATGTTCTTTTCCAGTTCATGGTACAGGATGCCTTCGCCCCGGATCTGCCGGTTGATTTCCCTGTATCTGTCGGTGGACCGGTCGTCCAGGAGGATGATCTCTGCGGGAACATCGACTGCCTGCTGCTTCAGGGATTCTGCAAGTTTCCTGACATCGTAATTATAAACGGGGATACAGACTGAAATCATGGACAGATAGTGGGTTTGTAAAACAAAGGTAGGATTTATGGATAAAAAATCAGCCCCAAACATTATCTTTGCACAAATTTTCAAACGGGCATTTTTTCCATGGATCTACACACCCTGATAGCGGATGGGACCGCGAGCTTTATTGAGGATACCTACGGGACCAGGCCTGGACCTGAACTGGTTCAGATCCAGAAGACACGGAGGGAGTTTACCGGTGATCTTACACTGGTGGCATTCCCATTGTTGAAAATTACCCGTAAGTCTCCACAGCAGACCTGCGAAGAGATCGGCGGCCACCTGGTTGGAACTTTCCCCGAGCTGGAATCCTACGAAGTGGAAAAAGGCTTTCTGAACCTGCTTGTTAGTCCCTCGTTCTGGACCCGTAAACTGAAGGAGATCAGCGGGGATGCGCATTACGGCATAATCCCGGCCGGACAGGATTCACCGCTCTACATGATCGAGTACTCCTCGCCCAATACTAATAAACCGCTTCACCTGGGACATATACGCAACAACCTGATCGGGCATTCGGTATCGAAGATCATGGAGGCAAACGGATACCGGGTCAGCCGGGTGAACCTGGTAAATGACCGCGGGATCCATATCTGCAAGTCCATGCTCGCCTGGGATAAATGGGGCAATGGCGCCAGTCCCGAAAGTACCGGGAAGAAGGGAGACCACCTGGTCGGAGAATATTACGTGATGTTCGACAGGGCATACAAGGAGGAGGTTCAGCAGATGCTGAGCCAGGGCATGCCAAAAGAGAAGGCCGAAAAGGAAGCCCCGCTTCTCCGGAAAGCCCAGGAAATGTTGCGTAAATGGGAGGCGAAGGACCCTGAAGTTACGGATCTCTGGAAAAAAATGAACGGCTGGGTATACGACGGATTCGATAAAACCTACGAGAGGCTGGGGGTATCATTCGATAAGATCTATTACGAATCGGAGACCTACAGGCTGGGGAGGGAGATTGTCCTCGAGGGACTTGAAAAAGGGATCCTGTTCAAGAAGGATGACGGTTCCGTGTGGGCAGATTTGACGGACGAGGGACTCGACCAGAAACTGCTGCTCCGTTCAGACGGGACTTCCGTATACATGACCCAGGATCTGGGAACGGCCCACCAGCGGTACGAGGAATCCCGCTTCGATACACATGTATATGTCGTGGGGAACGAACAGGATTACCATTTCCAGGTGCTTGCCATCATCCTGAAAAAGCTGGGATACGAATGGGCCGACCGCCTTTTCCATCTGTCTTACGGAATGGTGGAACTTCCCGAGGGAAAAATGAAATCCCGTGAAGGCACCGTGGTGGATGCAGACGACCTGATGGATGAAATGTCCGATACGGCCCGGGATATGTCCACCGAACTGGGCAAACTTGAAGGCTTTGCGGACGATGATAAGGACATGATATTCAATATCATCGGGCTCGGTGCGCTGAAATACTTTATCTTGAAAGTCGATCCCAGGAAAAACATGGTTTTCGATCCGGTCGAGTCGGTGGATTTCAACGGGAACACAGGTCCCTTCATCCAGTATACCCATGCCAGGATCCGCTCGGTCATGCGGAAGGCTGAGGAAGCCGGGCTCAAATCCGGGCTTGATGACGGGATGGAACTGAACGATAAGGAAAAGGTACTCATCCGCCTGCTGTATTTTTACCCGGAAACCGTCCGGATGGCAGGAAATGAAAGGAATCCGGCACTGATCGCGAATTTCTGTTATGAACTGGCGCGGGAATTCAACCAGTTCTACCATGATTACTCCATCATGAGTGCAGGGACAGAAAAAATAAAGAAATTCAGGCTCCTGCTTTCGGAGACCGTAGCCGGGACCATAGAATCCGGAATGGACCTGCTCGGGATCGAGGTGCCTGAAAGAATGTAAAGGAAAAAGTGTGAAGAGATATGTTTGAGAATTTATCAGAGCGGCTGGAGCGTTCCTTCAAGTTGCTTAAAGGGCAGGGGAGGATCACGGAGATTAACGTGGCCGAGACACTGAAAGACGTAAGGCGGGCCCTGCTTGATGCTGACGTTCATTTCAAGATCGCCAAGACCTTCACCGACATTGTCAAGGAGAAGGCCCTGGGAGAGAAGATACTGACATCCGTTAAGCCGAATGAGATGATGGTGAAGATTGTCCACGATGAACTTGCCAGGCTCATGGGCGGCGAGATGGAGGACATCAACCTGAGGGGCAATCCGACGGTTATCCTTATTGCGGGACTCCAGGGTTCGGGTAAAACGACTTTTTCCGCTAAGCTGGCCAACCACCTTAAGGAAAAAAAGGGGAAGAGTCCCCTTTTAATTGCCGGCGACGTATACCGGCCAGCCGCCATCGACCAGCTTAAAGTACTGGGGGAACAGATCAATGTACCCGTCTATACGGAGGAAGGGAACCAGGATCCCGTTAAGATAGCAAAAGCCGGGATCCGGAATGCAAAGCATACGGGGCATGACCTGGTGATCGTGGATACGGCCGGCCGCCTGGCCATAGACGAACAGATGATGAACGAGATCGAATCGGTCAAAAAGGCAATCGATCCCCATGAGATCCTTTTCGTGGTCGATTCCATGACCGGGCAGGATGCCGTAAATACCGCAAGGGAATTCAATGAACGGCTTGATTTTGACGGCGTCGTCCTGACCAAACTGGACGGTGACACGAGGGGCGGGGCAGCCCTTTCCATTCGTTCTGTCGTGGATAAGCCCATCAAGTTTGTCAGCGCGGGTGAGAAACTAGATTCCCTGGATGTGTTTCACCCCAGCAGGATGGCGGACAGGATCCTGGGGATGGGAGATATCGTTTCCCTGGTTGAGAAAGCACAG
>CBFDEE010000330.1:0-3278 GCA_965603745.1 uncultured Bacteroides sp.
CCGGGTCTCCATCAATCAGCAAAGGATCCAGGATCAGTCCCGCATCAATCTTTTTAAAAATATGCCCTGCGATTTCTATTCCCGCGATAATCCCTTCCTCCTTCACCAGGAGGGAGGCGGAGCCAGTCGATGATTCCGGTATGCAGGAAAGGGAAGAATGATCGCCATCCCCGATATCCTCCAGGAGGGCAGTTTCCATGAATGAATCAAGAAGATCCTCATTGATCATTTTCTTCTTCTTCAATCCTTAATTGATGAATATAGGGGGACCCTTCCTTTGTTTTCAGCAGGATGTAGACGCGGTAGGTCAATTCCCCTGATTGCAGGCTGCCAATGGCATAGCGTGAGTTTTCCTTTCCCCCTTCAAAAATGATCTTGAATGCCTCGGGCTTATGCCCGGCAAAAAACTTTCGGATGATCTGCTCGGCCTGGGAGCGGCTGTATACATCTTCTTCTTTGAGAATGATGAGCTCAACATTGTTGTGAAAGAACTTCGATAGTTCCTCCGCATTGCCTGCCCTGAAAGACAGAACGATGTCTTCCGGGATCTTCCCTGTCTGTGCATCAAGGGACCCTCCGGAAGCAGAAATGAAGCAGGTTAAACCCAGTATGTAAAGGATCTTTTTCATTTAAGCACAATTTTTGTACATTTTAATTTCATAAATCATGCCATTGATGATTACGCAATTTAGCAAATAAACAGATGCAAATACAATTAGTCCTGATGGGAAAGACCAGATTTCCTTTCATCCGGGAAGGTCTGGACGAATATTTAAAACGGCTCAGAAGGTATACGGATTTCAGTATCCGCGAACTTCCGGATCTGAAAAATACAGGGTCCTGGCCCCAGGCAAAATTTATGGAGGAAGAGGGGAAATCCATACTCCGGGCGCTTTCCGCGAGGGATTTTGTTGTATTACTGGATGAGCGTGGGAAGGAGATGGATTCCATTGGTTTTGCGGAATTCCTCGAGCGGCAGCACCGGGATTCTGTTAAGAACATGGTGTTTGTGATCGGTGGTGCCTACGGGTTCTCTCCTGAGGTATATGAGCGGGGGAATATGAAGCTGTCGCTGTCGAAAATGACCTTTTCCCACCAGGTTATTCCGTTGTTCTTTATCGAACAGCTGTACCGGGCCTATACGATTATCCGGGGTGTACCCTACCATCATGGTTGATGATTTATCCTTATATTCGTTAAATCTGTAAACTCCCCGTATGAACAGAAGCATATACAGAAAGACCGGATTGCTGGCAGCAGCCCTTGCCTGTTTTGCGATCTCGCTTCTGCTTCAGCATGTATCCTTCCATTCAATCAATGAAAAAGGGAGGGTAAGGCGTTTCGAGAAGA
The DNA here is from genome assembly GCA_965603745.1 of uncultured Bacteroides sp. Lineage (GTDB taxonomy): Bacteria > Bacteroidota > Bacteroidia > Bacteroidales > SM23-62 > SM23-62. Next base: position 1,351 of record CBFDEE010000330.1, read on the forward strand.
CGCTCCATGAAAAGGAGCTATACCTGTATTCTGTATTTGAGGACATAGACGGGATACTTGATGGGGTGGACCCGGCTGATTATTTCCCGGTGCTGTACCTGCAGATGCAGGAAAGGATCGATGACAGGGGACTGGAATTATTCGTTTTTGAAGAGGATACCCTGGTATTCTGGACGGGAATTTCCGTCTCGCCTGAAGATCTGAACGTAAATGAAGGGCATGAGATGGTATTCCTGGGTAATAACTGGTCCGAGCTGAAGGAAAGGAAGTCAGGTCCAAGGCGTTATGTGGGACTCATCCACATCAAGAATGAGTTTCCCTACGAAAATTTATTCCTGAATAACCATTTTCAAAAGAGTTTCCGTGTTCCGGAAGGCACCGTGATCCTGGCGGGTATGAGCGGGGAGGGATACCCTGTCCATGATTCCTGGGGGAAGGAGCTGTTTGCGCTTGATTTTTCGGCCGTACCCCGGTACAGTCCCTTTCAATCACATTTTTCCCTGTTTCTGTACTACCTGGGCATCTTTCTGTTCCTGCTCTATGTCCGGCACCTGATAAGATCCATCTCTGATCGCACCTGGAAGAACCTTGGCATACTCCTGGGGGCTGTGATCCTGATCCTGCTGAATGCCGTCCTGCTGAAAATGTGGATTCCCGGACACATGTCGGAAATGGAGATTTTCAGTCCCCGCCTGTTCGCAGCCTCAAACCTGCTGCCGTCCATGGCCGACCTGCTCACTACATCATTTTTTGTATTCTTTCTTGCCTATATTTTCTATAAGGAGTTCAGCTTGGGGGATAAACACAAGGGCAGGGTCTTCCAGGCACTCCAGGTCGTGTATTTCCTTGTACTGGTATTCTATTTCCAGCTTATTGTGGCGCTGTTCAGGAGCCTGGTGGTCCATTCAAGCATATCCTTCGAGACCTACAGGGTACTGGATATCTCGGTGCATACCTTCCTGGGACTGTTTATCCTGGCCATGCATTTTGCGGCCTTTACCCTGCTGCTGGATAAGTTCTTCAGCCTGTTCAGGCCTGTTAATACGGGCAGGAACCAGATAGTCGTACTTGTCATTTTTGCCATCTTAGCCTGGCTTACAGGGTATGTCCAGCCCGGGGGACCGGATATTGTACCGGCCCTGCTGATCATGCTGGTTGCCGGTGTGGTGGTCATGATCCGTGCCTCGGGGCAGGCGGAGGCAAGGTATTCCACGTTTTTCCTGCTGATCCTGCTGTTCAGTGTATTTTCCGTATACCAGATCAGTAAGTATTCTGAGAGAAAAAGGCATAATGAAAAAATGGTTCTGGCTGTGGACCTGTCCGCAGAACATGATCCGGTGGCGGAACTGTTGCTCAAGACCCTCGAGCTTGACCTGTCCACCGACCAGGAGCTGAGCTACCTGATCCATGAAGGGTATACCGATCATATGGTCATCGATGACTACCTGAGGGGAAATTATTTCAGCGGATTCTGGGAAAACTACGATATGCATTTCACCCTCTGTTCCCCGGTTGATTCACTGTATATCGAACCCTATATTGATACCTGGTATCCATGTTATGATTTTTTTGAAGAGCTTTTCTCCGAGAACCGTATCAGGATTCCCGGCTCCCGCTTCTATTTCGTTGACAATATGAATGGCCGGATATCCTATTTCGCGGGTTTCAGGTATTATTCCGCCGACAGCGCATCCGAGGCCAGCCTTTTCCTGGAACTGGATTCGCGCCTTGTGACAGAAGAGCTCGGATACCCGGAACTGTTGCTGAGGGACAGTCCACGGAAGTCCCATGTACTTCGTAATTATACCTATGCAAAGTACAGCAACGGGCAGCTGATCACCCAGAGAGGCGATTATTCCTACTCCCTGAAACCGGATCCCTATACCGGTAGCGGGGAGGAATTTGAATATACATCCTTTGACGGATAT
>CBFDEE010000331.1:0-3267 GCA_965603745.1 uncultured Bacteroides sp.
GAGTTCCGCCAGGTTGCGCTGCCGGTATCCCCTGACCCCCACCCGGAATGCAATGCCGGATCCTTCCAGCTTCATGAACGTCGAGCCCGACAGGCTGTCATAAAATACCCGGTAGTTCTTCTCCCGGCCATCCGACATTCCGATCTTAACCGCGTTGAATGCTTCAGCCGGAATCCCGGCAGAGTCTTCTGCCCCGACTCCTGTAACAGATCCGCCGGTCCGCTTGTTCAGACCATTCATAATCCTCTCTTCAATTGATCTTGAGACGGGTGCTTCGACCTCGAGTCTTGAGATCAGGATGTAAAGGCCGTGGACAGCTTCTTTCCTGGCAGGATACCCGTTTACCATCCACCCTCCTGATGCCCTTGAAATCTCTGAATGTAATCCGGATCCTGAGATCCCGACAGATACGATCATAGCCGTATCACTGACGGCAAAATCGTTTTCGCCGGGGGCATAGGTTCCGCTGCGCCGGCTCATGAATAAATAAACCGCCAGGGCTGCAAGTACTGCGAAAAAAACCAGGTATAGCCGTATTCCTTTCATTTCCTGCCGCCCAGGTTTTCAGATTCCCGGGGGACTACCGGTTTAAAGCAGCCGAATCTCCCATTCTGCCAGGAACCTCTCATATTACTGCCTTTCCGTATTTATTCCTGCGGTTGATATGCACTGCTAAGCCGTACAGCACAACCAGCAGTACAGGTACCAGGGTATTGATCAGCTTCCATTTGAGGGATTCCTGCATGATCTTCTGCCGGTCAAGCAGGCGGAGCCTGATTTCACGTCCCCTGAGGCGCATCAGCCCGGTCTGGTCGGTCAGGTAGTTAACGGCGTTCAGAATGAATTCCCTGTTGCCGAAGGTCTGTGAAGTGTACCTGTCAAAGCCCAGGGGCGCGATCGCCGGACCTTCAGGAGAATCCGTCACATCGTTCCGGATGATGTCCCCGTCAGCAATGACGATCATCCTGGTCGGCAGGCTCTTTTCACGGATACTGACCTCCCCCCCGCCCCGGAGATCCGGTACGGAGCGGTTCGTAAAAACCGATTCAAATTCTCCTTCCAGCAGGACTCCCAGGGGCAGCCGGGATTGCTTGTATTCCGACTGGAGCGGAGCTTCTTCCGTCTCACGCAGGCTTATCTGTGCGGGAACGGATACCTGACGGCTGTAAGGGGATGTGTGCAGCAATACCGTTTTCCTGATCCCCGGGTCCTCCCCTACGGTATCGATCACCGAGCCGAATTCAATCAGGATCATGTTCAGGGCGCGTGTAACCAGGTGATCATTCCCCGGTGAAATGACCGGATAATAGTACCAGGGACTCAATTGCCAGTCCGCCTGTCCCCCGGCAATACCTTTATTCACCGGAATAACATGGCACTGGATATCCTTCACAAGGTTCGGGTTCAGGCGCACACCATAGCGAAATAACTGATCCTCCAGGTTAAGCGAGCGGTACAGGGCAATGGTGGTACCCATGAAAAGGCTGTCCATGCTGACCTGCACAGGATCGACCAGCCAGAGCACCTTGCCGCCGTTCATGATATACTGGTCAATCACGAATTTATCTTCTTCAGGAAAGGGGCTCACCGGTGCGGCAATAATGACCGCCGCATATGGATCCAGGCTTCCGGCCCTTCCCATGACGGCCCCGCGGTCAACCTGGTAGAAATTGGCCAGTTCCTTCGTAATGTCTCCGACCTGGTATGCATCGAGTTCGCCGTGCCCCTCCAGGAATGCAACCTTTTCGATGGTATCACTGCTCAGGTTCCGGATCATGCTTATGAATTCATATTCAAGGCTCTGTATGGACTGTTGCAGGTTAACTTCGCCCGGCAGTACCGGATTGTTCTTGAGAAGGTTCAGGGGAACCTCCGTCTCGCGGTAGGACAGGATGGCTCCGGGGAATACGATTTTCTGGGACACGCTGCCATCCTTCGCCCTAACCTGGGCATTGGTGGGCTGGAGTCCCGCATCATAGAGTCGTGTAAACACGTTGTTCCGGATACGGTTGTCCGGGTCGGCTGCCGGATCGATAAACTCATACTGCAGATTCCGGGGGGCATAAGCCCTGAATTCATCCAGCAGTTCGCTGATGCCGGTTTTCAGGCGGTTGAAACCGACGGGGAGGTTTCCGTCGAGGTAAATCCTGACAAACATGACATCATCCAGGCCTTTCAGCACCTGCCTGGTTTCGGGAGCAAGGGAATAGCGCTTTTCCTGTGTCAGGTCGAAGCGGTGGAAAACAAAGGACCCGATATAATTGACCAGCAGTATGATCGCCAGTGTGCTGATCAGCTGTATGATATGGACCCGTTTTAATTGTTTTCTGTTCATAGCGCTAATTCATTCTTCTTTCACCATTTCCTGCTCTGGAGCACTATTTTGGTCCCCAGGAGAAAGATGCTAATGACGCTGAGAAAATAGATCAGGTCCCTCGTGTCTACAACCCCGCGGCTGATGGAATGGTAATGTTCGCTGATCCCCATCCGGAGCAGTATGCTGTCCAGGTTACCGAAAAGGTCCGTCGAGGTTATCAGGTCAAAACCGGCATACAGGAAAAAGGACAGGAGTACGGCCAGGATGAAGGAAATGATCTGGTTATCGGTTATGGCCGATGAGAAGATCCCCACTGAAGCGTATACTGCAGCCAGGAAGAAAAGACCGATGTAAGATCCGGCGATCCCTCCCGAGTCGAGGTTTCCGGGGGGACTCCCGAGCCGGCTCACCGAAATGTACCAGACCACGGTGGGAAGCAGGGAGAATAAAATGAGTACGACGATAGCCAGGTATTTTGCCAGTACAATCCGGAACTCGGAGATTGGCCGGGTAAGAAGCAGTTCCAGTGTCCCGCTTTTCTTTTCCTCGGCAAAGACTCTCATCGACACGGCAGGCACCAGGAACAGGAATACCCAGGGGGCCATGGTGAAAAGGGTGTTAAGGTTGGCATGCCCGCTTTCCAGAACGTTAAGGTTGCCCTTGATGACCCACATGAACAATGAGTTGGCAAGCAGGAATACGGTTATCACAACATACCCTGTCAGGGTGTTGAAAAATGCGTTTATCTCTTTCCGGAACAGTGTTATCATTCCCATCTGCAATGCTCAGTGCGAAATTAAGGGTTTTAGGTAAAAGTACGGTATGATACGGATACCGTGGTAATAATAATTCAGGATCGCAGTATAATGGTACCTGCGTTCGGCCATTTCCATGGCACCTTCCTGGCTGAGACCGACTCCGTGGCCGTATCCCCTGCCTTTTATGCGGAT
>CBFDEE010000332.1:0-3260 GCA_965603745.1 uncultured Bacteroides sp.
TGAAGGGGGACCAGTACAGTGTTCCGGCCGGATTCCCGTTAAGTTCGATCCTGCATACAATGGCCTCCGTATTGGGAAATTCGATAAAATACTTCCGGTCCGTCTGAAAGGGATCCAATTTAAAGCTGTACCCCAGTTCAAATTCGCCGGCGTAAAAGGGATACCCCTCCGGGGTGAGATCGCCCTCGAATTCCTGCCTTTCAGCGATCAGGGTAAATGCCCTGAAGCCATAGACCGGCCTGTGAATGAAATCACCGGTCCTGTTGCGCTGGCTGTTCATCGTGGTTTCCCCGTCCAGGCCCCTGACAGCGAAATCTCCGGTGAGGTATAGACTCTCGATCTCGGTGCCGTATCTTTCTTCCGGCACTTCGGCTCCGGGTACCGGGTGTATATAATCGAGGCTCAGAACGATCTCATTCACACCGGGCAGCAACATATCCGTAATATCCGCGCCTGAAAAATGGTGGTCCCGGTAAAATTTCCCGGCATCGAATACCACCTTATTGCCGTTTACCAGGATGCTTTCATATATACCGGGATTCTCGACAACCAGGTTGCATTTTGCCGGCAGGTCTGTAATGTGTAGGGGATAGCTTAAAATCAGAGGACCGGATTTTTTTTCATCCCTGAAGCGGTTCATGATTCCGATCACCGGTTCGGGCTCAGAAAAACTGTTGCCCCCGTCGACCGAATACCTGGCAAAATCAAGCGTAATGGCATTGGGTTGCAGTCTTTTTCCCTGCCACGGGCCGTCAAGTTTCAGCAGCGTATTTCTTTCAGCCGGGATGCTGTAGTCAGCAATCTCATCCGCGGATTCCGGTTCTTCTCCTGCAGTCAGCCAGACCAGGGAGGATGCAGGAATTTCGATTTCGTAGCCCTTCGTCTCTGCAGGGTGTATCCTGTAACACCGGGCCTCCGATGGTTCCCATAGAAACACCCTGTCATCCAGGAGTTCCCCGTGGATACTGAATCGGATAGCATCCGTATGGGATGTATTATAAATGAGTACCAGTGCCCCCCTTTCCGTCCGCCGTACATGCGTCCAGACCTCCCCGGCCCGTTCTCCCTCCAGGATCACCTGGGGACTGACATACCGGGGCAGCTCAGCATGGAGTTTGCCTGTGGTAATATCAAGGACCTGCTCCCTGAGTTTACTTAATTTCCCGGGATTTTCCTTTCCATCAACATATTCCGGGAACCTTCCTGTATTGAACAATTTACCTCCCTGTTCAGCCAGAACCATGAGCAGGTCAACTGTGGATTCCCTTATGCCGATCATGTCCGGGAGGATCACGTTCGGGTAGGCCATGGCCCCGACCACAAGTTTGCCGTTCTCGATCCGGGCCGTATCCGCAAGTATCTGCTCGTCACCCAGGTCATAATCATAATGGGCCGCCTGCATGGATTCCGTAAGCTGAAGCAGTCCCGAAGTAAACTCTCCGTCTTCCCGCCCCTTGATATATTCACTTTCCAGGGGATGGAGTACCAGGAACTGCGGATCATAACGGCCGACGGTAGCGGCGTATGAAATCCTGCCAAGGTAATCTTCCAGAGACTTGTTATACGGCCAGTAAGGCTGGTGGTACGAGAAAGTTGGGGGATAATCCCTTTTACGCGTCCCTGCCATACTGTACAGGGTCAGGTGCGGGCAAAAATGATTGACGCCAAGTATGGCATGCCATCCGGCGATCCATTTCCGGTCCTCGAAATTCATATTCTGCCCGCTGATGCCGAACAGCCCACTCAGGCGCCTGGGAATATCGTACTGGTTGGCAGAGCTGCTAAGGCTCCGCGCCGTGATCAGCCGGTCTTTAATGGTGAGTCCCAGGTGATCCATACCGGGCTGCTGCATATTGCGGTAATGAAGCATGGCATTCCCGATGCGGTCACGTACCTTCTGTACTACATCCTCTCCCAGGTAGTGCCCGGTGAAAACGTTTTCATTCTCTGCACAGAAAGAAGAGATCTGTTCTGTGAAACTCTCCTCGAACTGAAGGGCCTTGGCCCGGTAATAATTCCAGCGTACCTCTCTCCAGTTTTCCTTTTCCTCAAAAAGTGCGGGAAGGTTATCGTTAAGATCATTTCCGCATAGTTGGCTGTACCGTTCAGCCAGGTAAGGGGAATACGAAAGAACCCCTGCGTGAGGTGTGTTCCTGTCAAAATACCTGGCATGCACATGCGGTTCATCGGTAAAGATCCCGAAGCTGCCCTCACCTGCAGGCGGATTATATCTCTCTGCATAAGGAAGATAGGAGACCTTGATAAACTCCCTTACAGCTTCCGGGTTCATCAGGTCCACATAGGAAGTCCCATAGAATTTATCCTGCCCCATCTGCTGGGTATACTCGACATACCTGTAGCTATCATCCTCAGCAAGAATGTCTGCGCCGTCCGGCAGGGAAGTATCCTTATGGAGCCGGGCAAGGCATTTTGCCCTGTATGAGGGATCCTTCCGGGGAACAAGGCCTCCACCATATCCACTGGGCCAGTTATACTCATCATAGAACCATGCATGGATGCCGGATTCATCCGCCGCTTTCACAGCTGCATCCATCACCTTCCACCAGTCTTCCCCCATGTATCCGGTCAGCAGACCGGTCCTTGCATGGAGGTAGAATCCTCCGAAACCGGCTTCTTTGAATCCCCGAACCTGGCCCGCGATTTCCTCTTCGCCAAGTCTGTCATTCAGTGAATAAAAGGGAAATGAACGGTACGCGGCGGCGGGATCGAGGAATGTTGAATAATCCAGCTCCGTCTCAAAACTGCTGATGGGAAAATCCGCTATATCCTTCCGGGAATCCGGGCCACACGAGGAAAGCAGGAAAAGTAAAGCAGGCAGGATCAGAAGCGAAATTCCCGGTTCACCTTTTAAAATCTTTCTGATTGATTCAATCATTGCTTTCTTGGTTCACTGCCAGCCGAAAATAATGAATTCAATACAATTATCATAATGAGTCCCATTCATGACCCTGTATTTATATTTTCCCTCATGGGAACATTCTGAAAAAGGTTACGGTGCCTCTAAGGATCTTAGAAAGCCTAAAATTGGTGAGACTTTCCACATGTCATTATGTATATAGTAGATGAAAATGGAGAGCCTGCAAATTTTAAAACCTCTGTAGATTTCCTGAATTATATGTCAGAGCGAGATTATGAAATGGTTGAATCGATAGTGTTTCAAATAGTGTGTCCGATGTGGATATAAAAAAGGTCTTCTTAATTTAGTTTTGCATTACCGCTTAAAATAATGTTTAACTAAA
>CBFDEE010000333.1:0-3234 GCA_965603745.1 uncultured Bacteroides sp.
GATTCAATGATGATGATCCTGCCCATTTTCCGTATAATGGGACTGTGCCTGCGGGTTTCGTCATGATCAAATTCAAGGATCCTCCGTCCGTAGCGGGTTATACCGATCACCCTGAATGTAAGGCTCTTACCAACACCGGGAAGGTTAAGTACATTCCGGTCGGTGGCCAGGAATGGCATCCCTGAGAACCTCCTCAGCGCATCTATGTTCTCCACGATCATCCCGGCTTCTTCCGGGAACTTCCTTATGGTTTCGTAATGTTCCTCTGCGATCCTGCCGAGGGCCTTCTCCTCCAGCTGTTCCTGTACGACCCGGGCATTCGGGGCAAAACCGAAATTGTTTTCCATATATCCCTTTACCGTGAATGTATAATACGGAAGCACCCCGATATCATTCAGAACTTCACGCAGCTTTGCCGAATGTCCCCTCCTGGAAGCGGCGGCAGTGAATACCAGCTGGTTGGTAACCGTCCACCCGGCACCGATGAGCCTTTCGACGGCTTCCCTGGCTTCCGGAGTGACTTCCATGGGGGATTCAAAATGGGTCTGTATCAGAAACTGGCTGACCCCTTCCTTAACGGCCTTACTCTTGAAATCTGCCAGTACCGAGGCCAGTTCTTCCGTAATCCGCTGGGGGAGATATGCCGGCAGCCTGGTACCGAACCGTATCCGCTGTATTTCCGCTTTCTTTTCGCCTTCAGGCAGGTCCCGGTTCTTCTGCCGTTTTCGTTTAATCATTTCCAGGATAGCCTCCAGCAGTCCCTTCAGGGTTTTGTCCGAACTCATGAAGGAATCGCCGCCCGTAACCAGGATATCCCTTAGCTGAGTATCATCCTCAAAATACGCCATCAGCTTCCTGAGCTTTTCAGACCAGGTTTCATCGGGTTTAAGTTTTTCCAGGTTGAAGTTCAGCCTTCCGCTCTGGAAGTCATACATGCGCTGACATGAGGAACACAGTCCCCCGCATGCGCGTCCCATCGAATCCGGGATCAGTATGGCCACTTCGGGGTACCTGCGGTGAATATTATTATGCGTGGGAAGGATCCAGCCGGCGGCATTCGGCTTGCCCGGTTCTACCTTGTCCTCCTTCTCCCAGGCCACGATATGCCCGAATTCCTCCACGAGCGTTTTGCTGTACAGCACATAATGCCGGATCGCCAGGTCCGCCCCTACGGCAAAGTAGGGCACCCTGACATGGAGCAGGGATACATAGTAGGGATTGATAAAAAAGGGAATGCCTGCCTCTTCGGCCTCTTTCAGTATCTTCATGGTGTCGGGATCCAGGGAATAACCGAGCATTTCATTCAGCAGTTCCGGGGTCCTTACCGCATAGCGGAGATGGAAGCGGTGGTCTTTCCACCATTCCCGGGCTTTTTCCATCTTCTGCTCCTGGCTTAATCCCTTTTCAAAATAATACAGCTGTCCCTTTTCAGGATTCTCCCCTATCCTTTTAACCAGTATCTTCAGTATCCGTTCCCTGTTTTCATCCCGGAGTGTAATAATCCTGGGATCGAGTCCCGAGGGATAACGGTTCATCCACTCCTGAACCTTTTTCCCATCAGGCTTGTATGGATTGCTTTCCCCCCTCAGCTGCCTGAACAGCTCTATCATGTCTATGAAGAAATCCGGCTTGGCCCCTCCTGTGCCATGGTGAACGGCGAGCCAGATCAGATGGATGGGATTGCTGACGGCAATTTCCCCGCGCAGGTTCTGATCGGGGTATTCCCTGCCGGCATGCTCAATATAATCCATCAGCCGGATGATGGCATAATCCTGCCAGTCCAGCCTGTCAAACTGCTCCCTTGCCGTGTGCGCGGACTGGAAGAACAGGAAGGCTTCCTTGCGGGAGGCAAAATCCTGTTCAATCCATTTCCGGACGCCAACCAGCGCTTCCGTTTCGTTCCTTGAATCTCTCATGATCTCGTGGAAACCAGGATTCTCCTTCATCAGGATCCTCAGGAGCTTGTGGGATTTTACGCTGATGGCAATGCGATCCAGGATCTCAATTTCTCTCATCGATATTGAGGGATTGATTTGAAATACAATTTACGCAAGAAATACGAGCCTTTCCAGCCGGTTGCTGGAAAATTTTCAGGTTTCCTTTCTGATGATCCCGGGATGAAAGTGGCAGCAGGGCGTATATAACGCTTATTACGGCGGTCTACAGGTGTTCAAAGACCTCTATTTCCACAATATTGAGATTGCTTGCTTTCTTTACGGCCATATCATCAGCCGTTTCCTTATCCAGTTTCCCGGTTATTTCTACAAGTTTATAGACATCGTTAAACTCTGTCTGGCCAAAGAGCCTGACCTTCAGGTTATCGGTTTGCACAGGTTCCTCCGGTTCAATATAGAAGAATCCCAGAATAGGGGATGTTACACCCCTGTATAAAACGGAATCATTGGCCGATATGACAATCGGGTAACTCCGGGTTCTCCAGTCATGGCTAAATTGTAAGTTTGCCTGCTTCCCTGTGCATGCAAGTGGCAGAAGCATGCCGTATGGAGGATTATAAGGGCAAGCATGGATTTCATCATAATTCAGAGGTTTATGGATTGTAAAACTGCCTCTTACGGGCGATTTACTGATAATAGTTTTCAATAGTCATATAGCCTTCAGTCCCGATTTCTGATCGACCATGACCCTGGTATGGAAACTGTTGCCTGATAGTTAGAGTAATTATACATGGGATTCCGGACCGGATGGTAGAGATTGCCCTGCAGGGGATTATTGTCCTGGGTATAAACCCATAGTTCATGGGGATCCCATACCACGATCTCATCCCTGCAGTCCCCCGTTATATCCAGCACTGCATAACACCTGTCCGGATGCCCGTCATCCGGGAATTCAAGGACCTTCCGGCCATAGCCGTCCCATGCCCCGCCCTCTTCGGCATTTGCATTCAGAATGTAGTATTCCTCCCTTCTGCCGGTCCAGTTCAGGGGAAGGCACATGCTGCCATACTGGTTGGGCTCAAAGCTGTGGTAGATATCACCTTCAGAATCAAATAAATGGATGATTCCCTGGTTCCCCCAGAAATTTACCGATACGGTCTCAAGTCCCTCGAGGTCATCCCGGAAATTTGCTACGGCAGGATTCTGCACATGCCCGATGTAATGGTGTTTGAGGATGTTCCCTGAAAGGTCTGCAAAGAACATTCCCTCGTCACTGGCGGCGCACATGTACCGGGGCGGTTCACCGTCCCTGTAGCTTACCACGGCAACGCCGTCGGCA
>CBFDEE010000334.1:0-3223 GCA_965603745.1 uncultured Bacteroides sp.
GATGAATTTTATCCCTGGTTTGACCAGCTGGCTGACAAGCGAAGGCAGATTGTTACCGTTGGACTTAATGTGCCCATATACAACCGACTCTATTCCCAGAACCGGATAAGTAATGCCAGGATCAATGTGATGGATGCCCGGGTGGGACTTGACCAGACCAAACAGACTCTTTACAAAACCATTCAGCAGGCCTATGCAGATGCACGGGCAGCTCTTGATAATTATGACTCCAATATGGAAACGGTGAAGTCGATGGAAGAGGCATTCAATTATACCGAACAGAAATACAATGTGGGGATGGTCTCATCGGTCGATTACAACGTGGCGAAGAACAACCTTATGCGGGCACAGTCCGATCTGCTGCAGGCCAAATACCTGTATATTTTCAACACCAAGATCCTCGATTTCTGGGCTGGAAAGCCCATTACCCTTTCGGGGAGTATGCAGTAAAGGCCGGTTGGTTTTTTTCCACAGCACCGAGTACCTTCCTGCCCGCCATCCGGGCATATACGCCACCGAATACCTCCTCGCCGTCCGGGAAGGCCTGAAACGGTATGCCTGCAAGGATTTGTGACAGTGGTTATTTGGCCTGAGCATCGAAAACCTTTTCTCCGGCCAGCCAGGTCTGCAGGATTTTCGTTGTGTGGATATCTTCGGCAGGAATACTCAGAAGATCCCTGTCCGTTACGATAAAGTCTGCCATTTTCCCGGATTCAAGACTTCCTTTATAATCCTCTTCAAATGCCGCACGGGCTGCCCAGATGGTCATGGCTCTCATGGCCTGCTCACGGCTCAGTGCGTTTTCCACCTGGAAACCCTTTTCAGGGTAACCTTCCCGGTCTTTCCTGATGCTCAGGGCATAATAACCGAAAAGCGGATTGATGCTTTCAACCGGGAAATCGCTGCCGTTGGGGATCCAGCCATTCTGTTCCATTAACTGCCTGTATGCGTAGGCTCCTTTGATCCTCTCGTCCCCAAGCCGTTCATCCGCCCAGTACATGTCCGAGGTAGCATGGGTGGACTGGATAGACGGGACGATACTGTACCTGCCGAATTTGCTGAAATCACAGGGATGGATGACCTGGGCATGTTCGATCCTCCAGCGGAGGTCGTTCTTCCCTTCCAGGAATTCCGCGTATAGATCCAGGATCAAGCGGTTGGCACTGTCGCCGATGCAGTGGGTATTCACCTGGTAACCGTATTCCAGCGCCAGGCTGCACTGCTCATGCAGGAACTGCCGGTCTGATACAGAGAGTCCGATATTATCCGGGTCATCGGAATACGGTTCGAGCAGCAGAGCCCCCCTTGAACCCAGTGCCCCGTCTGCATACAGCTTTACGGAGCGTACATTCAGGCGGTCTGTCCGGTAGATACCCTTATATAGGAAGTGTTCATAATTTTCCTGCCCTGGAGCCAGCATGGCGTATACCCTGATCTTCAGGTCACCCGATCCATGAAGTGAATCCATCATCTCAATGATATCGTGATCGAGTCCCGCGTCATGCACAGAGGTCAGTCCCACTTCAAAACAGTTCTCCTGTCCCTGGAGAATAGCCCGAATGAGGTCCTGCTTCTCCAGTTCAGGCACGATCCGGCCAACCAGGTCGATGGCATTGTCTACCAGCACACCGGTCAACCCGTTCTCGTCCCTGATCAGGCTGCCCCCTTCTACAGTCGTTGATCCTCTGATCCCAGCCTGTTTCAGTGCTTCTGAGCTGGCAACAGCCGCGTGTCCGTCGATCCTCCGGAGCAGGACGGGTTTATCCGGGAAGGCCTCATCGAGCCGGCTGCGGTGGGGAAATTCCTTTACCTCCCAGTCGTTCTGGTCCCATCCCCTCCCCAGGATCCATTCCGATGGGTATTCTTCCTGTCTTTTTTTCAGCAAGGCAATGATCTCTTCAAAAGAAGAGGTGCCTGCCAGGTCTGCCTGCAGCAGGCTCTTGCCGTATCCCAGAAAATGGCAGTGGGCATCTGTGAGTCCCGGGTAAACATATTTTCCCCCGAGGTCAATTTTTTCACCGGCATCTGTCACCCGCAGGATCTCTTCACTGCTTCCAAGGGATAGTATCCTGCCGTTCCGGACAGAAATTGCCTCCGCGGTAGAAAAGGATTCATCAACGGTGAAAATTGTGCCGTTATACAGGACCAGGTCAGCTTTTTTTTTCATACAGGAGTTGAAAACAATGAGGGCCGCCGGGAGCAGGGCAGCCAGAATTACGTTACGCATGAATGATTATTAGTTTATGGTATTCCCAAAGTTAAAAAAAACACCCGGCTTTGTTTGATGCCGGGCATTATGATCGGCTTCCGGCCGGGATGAATAGTTTCCGGTCGTGATAATCGGCTTCCGGCCGGGATGAATAGTTACCCGGCGTGGTGATCTGCTTCCGGCCTAAGTGAATTATTGCCGGACCGTGTACAGGGTCTAGCGGACCAGCAGCCTGCCCCTGAAGGTTGAGGGACCGCGGACCTCGACCGAGTAATACCCGGGCCTGAGATCCCCGCGTTCCAGTATGACCTCGCCGGATGTGATCCTGCTGACGGTATGTACCAGCTTACCGGAAACATCCCTGAGGAATAATTCATACTCATCGTTCCCCTGGTTGCTGAAGCTGATCGTGGTATTCTTCAGCATTGGATTCGGGTAGATTGAAAGCGCACCGTATGCATGACTGCGTATGCCTGTCACATCATTAACATGGATCGTGAATTCCTTCACATAACTGAGGCTTGCTCCTACCCCGTCATCTTCACTCATTATCCGGATGCTTAGATCATGTTCGCTTTCAGTAGTATAAAAGATACTTCCTGTAAGCAGGGAATCTCCCTGTATGCTGAAGTCGGAATTATTATCATCGCCGCTTCCGGCCACCAGTGAATAGGTATGCATGTCGAGGGTATCCTGGTCCACCGTCGTCAGTATTGCCACCAGTGTTCCCGGCGGCAAACTTTCATCGACATTATCCCTGCTCAGGCTGATATCCGTGGGTGCATGATTAACTGATTCTTTCAGTTTATTGTCATCCATGTTACTCAGGGAATGGTTGTACGGCCCGGTGCCGGCCTTTTTAGTATCCCCGGTCGGATCACAGGCATCAAACAGTACTCCCCTGACCCTGTAATAATACCGGGTTTTCCTGGGAATGATCCTCTGGTCCGTGTATTTATCCACATTGCCCGATACGGAATCGATAAGGATAAGATCCGTCGAATCGGTGCCCCC
>CBFDEE010000335.1:0-3204 GCA_965603745.1 uncultured Bacteroides sp.
CACAGATGGGGCATTTGACTCTTAATGAAATGAGATCAGGGACTTTTTCCATGGCAAGAGGTTTTAGTTGCATAGGTAAGTTAAGAAATAAACCTATGCAAGTACAGTTTTTCAGCCTGCAAACTCAAGGATTTCCCCTATTGTTTTGAACTCCTTGATCAACGAAATGATATTGCGTACCTTCTGCTTGATGTAACGGTCCATTCCCGCTGCAGCTTTCCTACCGTCGCCCATGGCCAGGATTACCGTCGCGCCTCCGCGAACGATATCACCACCGGCAAACAGATCGGGAATCGAAGACTGCATCGTCTCCTTGTCCACATTGATCGTTCCCCATGAAGAAACATCCAGTTCTGTCATACTCTGGGGAATCAGCGGGTTCGGGGAAACACCTACGCTCACAACAACGGTATCCACATCGATCACGAATTCGGAACCTTCGATGGGCACAGGCCTGCGGCGACCGGAATCATCGGGTTCCCCGAGCTTCATCTTCAGGAGCTTCATCTGCCTGACCTTCCCATTATCATCACCCATATACTCGATAGGATTATGCAGGTTCATGAATTCTATGCCTTCCTCCTGGGCATGCTTGATCTCTTCCACCCTGGCAGGCATCTCCTCGATAGATCGCCGGTAGATGATCATGGCATTCTTGGCCCCCAGCCTCTTGGCCGTTCTGACAGAGTCCATTGCCGTATTTCCCCCGCCAATGACCGCTACATTCTTTCCGCTTACCACCGGAGTATCGTATTCCGGGTCAGCCGCCTTCATCAGGTTCACCCTGGTCAGGTACTCATTGGAGGAATATATGCCGTTCAGGTTTTCCCCGGGAATATTCATAAAATTGGGCAATCCGGCCCCGCTTCCAACCATGAAGGCAATATAGCCTTCCTTCATCAGGTCCTCCATAGTGGCTGTCTTTCCGACAATAAAATTGTTGATGAACCTGACTCCCATTTTCTTCAGGATGTCTATCTCAACATCGACTATGTTGTTCGGAAGGCGGAATTCCGGGATCCCGTATTTAAGCACCCCGCCAATCTCGTGAAGCGCCTCGAAAACGGTCACATCGTAACCCATCTTTGCCATGTCGCCGGCGAATGCGAGTCCAGCGGGACCCGAACCGACAGATGCAACCTTTATCCCGTTGCGGGCTGTGATCTCCGGCACAGAGACCGATCCGCTGTTCTGCTCATAATCTGCGGCAAATCTTTCCAGGTGCCCGATGGCCACCGGTGGCTTATCCATCTTCTGAGGATAGTAGCAAACCTGTTCGCACTGGACTTCCTGGGGACAAACCCTGCCACAAACCGCCGGCAGTGCATTGGTCTCCTTAAGGACCCTGGCCGCATCCAGGAACTCCCCGGCTTCGATCTTCTTGATAAACTTGGGGATATTAATACCGACAGGGCAACCTGTGATGCAGGTCGGATTGGGACAATCAATGCAACGCCTGGCTTCATGCATCGCCTGTTCCTCGGTTAATCCGAGGTTTACTTCTGTGAAGTTCCTGTTCCGTTTTTCCGGCTCCTGTTCGGGCATATGTCCCCTCTCAAGCTGAACCCTCTCCTTGGTCTTGAGATTGTTCCTGAGCTCGGCCCTCCATTCCTGGCTTCTTTCCTTCTTGAGATATTCAACTATTCCTATTCCTACCATCGGTCAGGCTTTTTTGTATTTGTTGATAAAACGGTCGTAGGCAATGTTTTCTTCGTCCTTGTATGAATTGAGCCTTAAAAGCATCTCATCAAAATCGACCTCGTGGGCATCGAATTCGGGACCGTCCACGCAAACGAATTTTGTCTTGCCTCCTACCGATACCCTGCAGGCTCCGCACATACCCGTGCCATCAACCATGATGGTATTCAGGCTCGCCACGGTCGGGAGTTTGTACTTCTTGGTAAGCAGGGCAACGTATTTCATCATTATCGCGGGACCAACGGTAACTACCTCGTTGATCTTCTCCCGTTTGATCACTTCCTCCATTCCCTCGGTAACCAGTCCCTTGTTCCCATAAGTACCATCATCCGTCATGATCACCACCTCATCAGAGTATTCCCTGACCTGCTCCTCAAGTATGATCAGGTTCTTTGACCGCGCGGCGAGCACGGAGATGACCTTATTGCCTGCTTTTTTATAGGCTTCAACGATGGGGAGCAGGGGAGCTACTCCAACACCCCCGCCTGCGGCCAGCACGGTTCCTACTTTTTGGATATGGGTGGGGTGACCCAGGGGACCGACAACATCGTGAATGTTATCCCCGACCTCCAAGTTGCAGAGTTTGATGGAACTCACGCCAACTTTCTGAATTATCAGGGTGATGGTTCCCTTTTCAAGGTCAGCCTCTGCGATTGTGAGGGGGATCCTTTCTCCCCTTTCACTGACACGTATGATTACGAAATGTCCCGCCTTCCGGCTTTTTGCGATATATGGAGCCTCAACGACCAGCTTGACGACCAGGTCGGAAAAATACTCCTTGCCTACGATTTTATTCATATCAGGTAATTGTTCCGGCTGATTCAGCAGGTCGCAGCCGGTTTTATTCTCGAATTCCTGCCGGTAAAAATACATCATAAAAATTGCCCAATCACAGAATATTTCAAATGATTTTTGTCATTCAGTTCCGTAAGTGATATTTTTGAACCAATATTGAATCACTTAATCGGAAATACCACATGCAAAACTTCAATTCACTCGACGAGATACTGGAGATGGCTATCAAGGATGAACTAAGGGCCGCCAACCTGTATGCCGACCTTGCAAAAAGGAGCAGGAACAATGAGATCCGGAAAGTATTTGAACAGTTCTCACAGGAAGAGCTCGGACATAAAAGCAAACTGGAAAGAATGAAAACCGGGGATAAGGTTATTGTTACAGAAGAAAAGGTGCAGGACCTTAAGATCGGGGATTACCTTGTGGAGGTTGATACCTCCAGGGACGATCTCAGTTACCAGGATGCCCTTATCATCGCCATGAAGGAGGAGAAAGCGGCATTTAAATTATACTCTGACCTGGCTGCCCGCGTTGATGACGCCGCGGCAAAAGAAGTGTTTCTCATGCTGGCCCAGGAAGAGGCCAGACATAAGCTGCGCTTCGAGATCGAATACGACGATTATATACTGAGTGAGAATTAGCCGGGAAGGATCAATATCTCCCCGCTGACAGGCATTATGAAGCAAGACGATTTTTCCTTTTTAGGGGGAC
>CBFDEE010000336.1:0-3203 GCA_965603745.1 uncultured Bacteroides sp.
ACCCACCAGATAACCAAGGCATTCATCGCCCTTGCTGAGGCGCAGATGGAAGAGAACCATGAAGCCGCGAAGGTACAGCGAACTGTTTTCCATGTTATGGTCGAGTGCCTTCAGAATATAAGCCGGCATGCAGATGAGAATGAAGCTGACAAGTCCGTTTATTCCGGGAAGGGTATATTTATGGTCAGCAGCACGGATAAAGCCTGGTGTATCACAACAGGCAATGCCATTGCCAATGAGAAGATCCCCGGGCTGGAGGAAATGCTCAAGCATATCAACAAACTGAACAATCAAGATCTTAAAGATCTGTATATGAAACAGATGCGTGACGGAAGACTATCTGATAAAGGCGGAGCCGGACTGGGATTTATTGATATCCGCCGGAAGACAGGTGAACAGCTTGATTATCACTTCCTGCCCATCAGCGAAACGGTCTCATTCTTTCTTTTAACCACTTTAATACCCAGAAATAATTAATCCTGTTCGATATGGAAGCACTTAATATAGAAGGTACGGAGGACAGTCCCCAAATAATACTTGACCTGGATGCAAACATTCTGGAATTGTCAGGAAGGTCACTGCCTGAAGATGTTAACACCTTTTATGAGCCCCTACTGAGCTGGATTGAGGAATATTCCAAAAATCCGCTGCCCAATACAATTTTCAATTTCAAGCTTACTTATTTCAATACGGCAAGTTCAAAGGTGATACTGGATATCCTCACCCAGTTTGAAGAGATGATTGAGGACGGACACAAGGTCCTGGTCCGATGGCATTTCCCCGACGAAGATGAAGATATGCAGGAAGCCGGGGAAGAATATGCTGATATGGTGGATGTTCCCTTTGAGATGGTATCCTATTCATGATCCCTCTGAAATCCAGCGCTGAGCGATGAGTGAAGAGATCCTTAAGGCCCTTATGCAGCTGTTTGCATTGATACTCAAACAGGATGGGGGCGTCGAGGAAAATGAGATAAGCTATGTACGGAACTTCCTGAGCCAGCAGCTTGCCAGTGAAAATGTATCCTACTATTATTCCCTCTTTGAAAAACATGCCGGGCTGGATGAAGACAGTACGGACAGCAAGGACAAACTTACTTCGGTCAGGGATTCGGTCAGAATCCTCAGCATCTGCAGAACAATCAACAAAACCCTGCATCAGGATCAGAAGATCATCGTGCTTCTCCGCCTGTATGAACTTGTCAACTCCGACAGGAAATTCACCAGGCAGCGAATGGACATTATATCAACTGTGGCTGATGTATTCAAGATCTCCAAACCGGAAGCTGAAAGCATCGAAAAATATGTGACCATCCAGGATCCGCTGAAGTTCCAGGATCCGAACATCCTGGTTGTTGATGACCAGAAAACCCGGTATCGGGATACGCTTCATCTTGCTTCGGAGAAACTGGACGGGCATATCATCTTTCTGCGGATCAGCAGTGTCGGGCTTTATTTCATCCGTTACAGCGGCCCGGAGGATCTGTTCCTGAACGGGCTGCCTGTAAATCCCAGACGCATTTACATTTTTGCCAATGGCAGCACCATCAAACTGCCGAAAGAAAAACCCCTTTATTACAGCGACGTTGCCAGCCATTTCATGCAGGAAGAGAAGCATGAGGCGATCTCTTTCCAGGTATCCGGACTTAATTACCGGTTCCCTTCAGGATACCAGGGATTAAGGAACATCAGTTTCTCCGAGAACCAGGGAAGCTTGATCGGGATTATGGGTTCCAGCGGGTCTGGTAAGACAACCCTGCTGAATAATCTTTGCGGCATTACTGCTCCCGAAAGCGGATCGGTAATGATTAACGGAATATGCCTTCATGCGGAAAGGGAGAAACTCCAGGGAGTAATAGGACTGATCCCCCAGGATGATCTCCTGATTGAAGAGCTTACCG
This sequence comes from uncultured Bacteroides sp., assembly GCA_965603745.1. Taxonomy (GTDB): domain Bacteria; phylum Bacteroidota; class Bacteroidia; order Bacteroidales; family SM23-62; genus SM23-62. Next base: position 1,901 of record CBFDEE010000336.1, read on the forward strand.
TTTTTCAGAACCTGTATTATAATGCGAAATTATGTTTCCGCGAGGCCGGGGATGAAGAGATCCTTACACTGGTGAATACAACCCTTACAAACCTGGGATTGATTGAAATACAGGATCTGAAAGTTGGCAGTCCCTTCAATAAACTGATCAGCGGAGGCCAGAGAAAACGCCTGAACATTGCCCTGGAACTGATCCGGGAACCCTCCGTTCTTTTCGTCGATGAACCGACTTCCGGGCTTTCGAGCAGGGATTCTGAAAATGTGATGGATCTTCTCCGGGAACTTGCCCTTAAGGGGAAACTGGTATTCGTGGTGATCCATCAGCCATCTTCCGAGATCTACAAGATGTTTGACAAGATCATTTTCATGGACATCGGGGGATACATGATCTATTACGGCAATCCTGTGGAAGCCGTCATGTATTTCAAGCGTATGGATGCACAGATCAATTCCGAGATCGGGGAGTGCCAGACCTGCGGCAACGTTAATCCGGAGCTGATCTTCAATATCATTGAGGCAAGGGTCGTAGACGAATTCGGCAATTATACCGATACCAGGAAAGTAGCCCCGGAAACCTGGGAAGAATATTTCAGCAGTAAGCGGGAGCCGGAAGCATTACCGGAGCCAGATATTCCGGCTCCTGAAAATCTCAGGATACCCGGATGGTTCAGGCAATTCGGTATTTACTGGATCCGGGATTTCCTTTCCAAGCTCAGCAACAGGCAGTATGCAGCCCTTACCCTGCTTGTTTCACCCCTTCTTGCCCTCATTCTCTCCTACATTATCCGGTATATTGCGGATCCCACTTCCAGAATTTATATTTTCCGTGAAAATGAGAATATCCCCATATATATTTTTATGGGCCTGATAGTGGCTTTGTTCCTGGGACTGATCGTGAGTGCAGAGGAGATATTCCGGGACCGGAAAATGCTTAAGAGAGAATCCTTCCTGAACCTGAGCCGCTCGGGATATCTTCTGTCAAAAGTCTTGATCCTCATTTGCATATCTGCCATCCAGGCTTTCCTGTTTATCATCATCGGGAATCCCATACTGGGGATCAAGGGCATGACTTTCGCCTACTGGCTGGCTTTCTTTTCCACCGCGGTTTGTGCGAATATACTGGGACTGAATGTTTCGGCCGCATTTAATTCAGCAATAACCATATACATTATCATTCCCATACTGATGATCCCGATGATGGTGTTGAGCGGGGCCATGTTCTCTTTCGACAAGCTTAACCGCAAGGTCGGATCCGTTGACAAGGTGCCCTGGATAGCCGAGGTCATGATCCCCAAATGGTCATA
>CBFDEE010000337.1:0-3202 GCA_965603745.1 uncultured Bacteroides sp.
TGTAGGGGCAATTCCCGCAGATATCCTCCTGCCCCGTCTGTACAAATGCCTCCCCGGGATCGAATATCCTGCCCAGGAGGAATGTAAGACCAGAACTGAATTCCTCCTCCATGACCGAAAAATCCCGCACCGGGATATTCTTTTTCGCCGTTCCGATGCTGAAGTGATACCTGAATCCCGTTTTATATATCTCCCTGATAAGGTATACGCCCGGACAGACAGGTATGGATTTTCCGGGACCGGATGCCATAAAAAGCTTTGCATATAAAAAGGTCTGAAACGCAGCCCGGTTACGGTTTTTTTGATCAGGATCTAGTAGCTCTCCGACCGATCCAAAATACATGCTCCCGGCACCGCTTTTGTAATCAAGTATCCTGTATGAGTTATCCACTTCGTCGATACGGTCGATCTTGCCTCCTATCCTGACGGACAGGTCCGCTTCCCCTGAACGAACAGGAATCTCCATATAATAACTTTCTTCAAGGCTCTCGATGCTGAGGGGACAGTACTCCATGTCCTTCTCGAGGATCTGTACAACATAGGTGTAGATGATCTCGCGGATGACCATGTTCCTCCCTTCCGGGTTCTTGCCTGCATCCCTGAACCATATCTCACGAAATGAATCATCAATGGCATTCCTGATCTTCTCCTCCTTTTTCAGTATGCCTTTCAGATCCTTTTCCTGTACAGGATTATCAAGAGATTCGTAGATCTTCCTTACGGATTCATGAATCAGGGTTCCGAACATCGCCGGATCTATCTCTTCCTGAAGTTCGTCTGGTTCCTTTATGCCGGCCACGTAATTGAGATAGAATTTCAGGGGACAGTCGATATAGGTGTTCAGGGCGCTAGACGATAAATAGCCTTTACCCTCTTCAGAAGGGCAGAATTCCAGAAGCCTTTTCATTACCGCCGGCGTTTTGTTGACGCGGACAGGATCAACGGGTGATGTCTGCACATCAAATCCCCCCGACCATTCAGACATACTGAAAGAAGGATCGTATTTCAGCTGGTAAATATATCTCGATTTTTCACCGGAATTGAGTCCATCGGCCTTGTTATTATACACCAGGCATACATCCCGTGCCCGTTGGATAAGGCGGTAGAAGTAATAGGCGTAGATGGCATCCTGGTGTTCAAGGGTGGGCAACTTAAATCCGAACCGGAGATTGTGCGGGATGAAACTTTGCATGCTGCCAGTCCTCGGGAATGAACCTTCATTCATGGAGAGGATGATTACCCTGTCAAAATCCAGTACACGCGTTTCAAGGACACCCATTACCTGTATACCCGAGAGCGGTTCCCCGCTGAATGGTATCCTGGTCCTCTGCAGGAATTTATAGAACAGGCGGAGGAATGTGGGCAGCGTGAAATTCATTTCCAGTCTGCCCAGAACATCCTTCAATCGCTTGATCCTGGTATATATCCTGTAAATGAATTCCAGTTCCATGGCCGGTACCGGCCTGTCATCCTCCTCCGTGCCTCCCGTTATCATTTCGAGGACGGTGATCAGGTAGGCGGCTATGTCTTCGGGTTTCTCGATTTTCCGGAATATCTGCATGAAAAGTTCATTCCTGGCCAGCTTTGCCTGTGGAAGGTAGATGATGTTCTGTTCATGGATCTCCCGGACGATCCGGCCTGCATCAGCCCTCTGGCGCAGTATAATGTACTGATGCTGCAGTACGGGCAGCAGATCCCTGTAATAAAACCTGGCTGCGCCTTTTTTATCTTCCCGGAGATTACGCTGAAGTGAAATCAAATGTTCGATCAGGCTGAACACGGGGGTCGCACTGACCGGATAACCCATTGTCACATTGATTTCATCCAATTCGCCGGGCAGGGCATTCAGAACCGGGATCAGCAGTTCCTCATCGGCCAGTACGATCGCGGTTTCCACTCCCGGTTCCCAGTTCTTACGGGCATCCTCGAGTATGGAGTATACAAGCTGTGCCTGTCCCGCATCGGACGGGATGGAATAAACCCTTACATGCTCCTGGACCCTGGCCAGGTTATCCCGCCTGAATGATTCGCCTGAGTCCCTGAAAACCGACAGGTTCTCCCTGACATACCGGCCTGCTTCATGCATTTCGCTTCCCAGGTAGTATTCATCGTAATCCCAGTAAAAAAGCGCCCGCCCGGATGCTTCCAGGGATCTGAAAAGTTTCTGTTCCGCGGGATTCAGGGCATTAAACCCAATAAATACAAATCTCGAGAACTGCAGACCGGAAAATTCTCCCTTACCGGTAATTTCTGCCACATTCCGGTAAATCATTCCCTCGTACCCGAGTCCCATCCCGAGAAGCACCTCCCGGAATTTATCATAGACAGGGAATAGTATATTCCATATCTCCAGGAATTGCTGTTTCTGCTCGCTGAGACTGTCAGGATCGAATGTGCTCCAGAAACCCTTTATCAGTTCCAGTTGCGGTGCGGTGAGATACTGGAAGGATCTTTCGATGTCTTTGAGTTCGGTGATGTTCCTGAAAAGATCCCCTGCATCCACCAGGTATTTGTCGACCTCATCGAAATCCCTCAGCATAGTCTCTCCCCAAAAAAAGAACTCATCGAAACTTTCACCGCTTCCCCTTACCTCTGAATAAACCTTGTATAAACTGCTGATCAGTTCAAGATCATCTGCATATTCGAGTTCAGATATCCGGGCCATGAGATCCTGGATTGTGTATATGGACGGAGACCATACCGGCTTCTCCAGGCTCTCTCCGAGGTATTTATTGAAGAAAAGCCCGGCCCTCCGGTTCGGGAATACCAGGCAAAGCTCATCCATCCGTTCACCATGCAAACGGTACAGATCCTCTGCCACTTCCTTTAAAAAGGGTTTTATGGAATCCGATCTATTCAATTAATTACACTTATATTTTTTACCCTGCCAGGTATCCCTCTCTTCCAGCATCTTCTCAAATATCTGCAGAACCTTATCGTAGCGGATCCCCCATGGATCACTGAGCAGGAATCCCGGATTTACCTCTCCTGCGATCCTTTCAATTACCAGTTCCGGGTTCAGCCTCTCTACCATCTGAAGCATGAGCTCCAGGTATTCTTCCAGCCCGAATATCCGGAAAAATCCCGGGTCCGACTCATACTCCATGGCCATGTTCGTGTTCTTTACGATCTGCAGCTGGTGGAACTTTACAGTCTGGACCGGCAGTTCTGAAATGATCCCGGCATGGGACAGGATCTGGGA
>CBFDEE010000338.1:0-3201 GCA_965603745.1 uncultured Bacteroides sp.
TTCGAACATCAGGTGCAGATGTGTCTCCTCTTCTGTTTTTCTTCGCTGGCTTATGTCCCTGAGTGATGCAAGTACCATTTTTTCACCCTGATAATCAATGAGCCGGGCATGTACCTCGACAGGAAACACGGTTTTATCTTTGCGAACAATGATCCGGTCGAACAGCAGCGGCTTTCCGCGGAGAAGTTTTTCCCCTGTTTCTATATCCTCCAGGCCGCTGTCAGGATGTCCTAGTACCGTGATATCCATTTTCAGGATCTCCTCCCGTCTGTACCCGGTGATCTCCAGGGTTTTGTCGTTGCACATAACGATACGGCCGGGGCTTTTGTCCCCGACCACCCGATGCACTATGACCGGATCGGCAATGCTGTTGAACAGTTCTTCAATACCGCTGATGCTGATTTCAGTAGACGGGATGCTTGTTTTATTTTTACTTTTCGGGCACATACTTAATCCAAGAAAGAGCCTAAAAATAAAAAAAACAATGCTTCCCGTGCAAGTTTCGGGATTAAAAGCAGAGAAACCGGTATATGAAAATACTGCGAGAACTTATCCTGGAATGGATGTTGAAGATAATGGGTATATTTATGACAACTATTGCCATATCATGACGCGATTTGCCACACTGGCCACAGTCCTGATGCTGACTGCCGGCAGCCTGTCTTCACAGCACCTGGCAGCTTACCTGGATTTTCGTGACCGTTTTTTTGTGTTTGACCGCGGAGAGACCAGGGAACTTGAGAACTATAAGGTCATGTCCTTTAAGGTGGGGGGAAACTGCATCGGGTACATAAGCTACGGAAATGACCTGAAGGTTTATCATAACGGCTCTGCGAGGACCCTGGAGCACACCCCCCCGGGCGATTACAAAGTGACCGATCATCTGATGGGGTATTCCATGCACAGTGTGCTGAAGGTTTTCGATGACGGCGAGGTGAAAACCCTGTGCAATCGCACCAACGGATACATCGTGGAGGACAGCCTGATTGCTTACTATGATGAGGTTCAGCAGGTCCTGAATGTATATCATAACGGTGAAATCCGGACGCTTGAGGACGGCCTGCTTCAATGGCCAATAAGGTCCTATGCCTCAGGTGATAATATCCTGGCATATATCACTGAATTTGATAATAAATTCAAAATATATTACCATGGGGAAGTCCTGACCGTAGAGGATAATGTGCGGGAGACGGTATATAAAGCCGGGCGCGATATTGTTGGTTTTATGAATCTTGCCTCCAATGCCTTCATGGTATTTTACAGGGGGAAGTATTTTGACCTTGAAGCCTTTGCCCCAAAATCCTTCCAGATGGGAGACGGGATGATGGCCTATGTTAACGACCAGGGGGATTTCAAGGTTTTTGAGAACGGCGAACTGGTAACGATCAGTACTTTCGAACCGGAGTCATACATGCTGAAGGACAGTACCCTGGTATTCGTCGAAGACGGTTTCCTGAAAACATGGTGTAACGGGCGTGTGTATGAAATAGAACGGTATGTCCCCCCGGTCTACAAAGTCTCGGAAAGGACCATTGCCTATATCGATTACAATAAGCGGATCAAGGCCTTCACCAGATGTGAGCCCATTCATATATCCTACGAAACGGTAAACAGCCTGGATATGATCCGGAACCTGATCATCTACAATATCGGGGTTAATACTGTAAAAATCTGGTATAACGGGAAAGTTTATTAAGTTGATACGGCTTTGAGGTTCAAGTGGCCGGTCCCCTCAGGATAATTTGGTATAATCCGAGTCCTTTGTCTTCTCCTTCATATCGAACTGCTTTTCTTCGGTTGAGAGTCCCACGTAATTCACCAGGATAACGATAAAGGATGCAACACCTGAAATCGAAAGCAGGATTATGAATAGGATGCCGAATGGGACCAGGAAGTAAAAAGCCACGATGGTGAGAGCCACCCATACTCCCGCACACCATGGACAGGTAATGATCTCCTTTACCACAAAGAATACATAGAGTCTTTGCCTGGCCCTGAAGAAATCCCTGAACACTTTGAATATCTTATCAAATACCAGGATGCGTGTCAGGCGGTAAGTGGCCAGGACCATTAAGGTAATATTGCCCACGGTGAAATCTTCCATGCCAATGCCTTTCTTTTCCAGGACGAATCCAAGTCCGATAAGACAAACGATGAAAAACAGGGTTGCCCAGAAGTTCCAGGTTTTCTGCTGCTCTTTCTTTGTGTTCGGGATCTTTTCCATGGTTTGGAAGTGACAGGTTATGGCTCGAAAATAATAAAAAACTTTATTTCATTCCCAGCTTTTTTCCCGATTCGAGAAGTCCGATCGCTTCCTTCAGCCTCCGCATGCGGGTTTCCTCTCTTCTGGCATCCATGATCCAGCCAAGGAACTGGAGCTTATATGAGGGAGCAAGACCGTTGAATGTTTTTTCAGCTTCCGGATTATCCCTCAGTGCACGGATGAAATAATCCGGGGCTTCCGGAAATACTTTCCCGGATCTTCCTTCCTCATCCATATCGGGCAATAATCCGTTCTCCCTTGCATATTCGTAAAGCTCCATTCCCCCGGACTTCATTTTTCCCTCTGCGATCATTTTCTTCACCCTTCTTACATTGTGTTTTGACCAGGTGCTCTTCTTTTTCCGGGGAGTATATTTCTGCATATACCTTTCATCGTCGATCCTTCGCACAAGGCTGTCTATCCAACCGTAACAAAGAGCTTCCTCAACGGCATCTTTGTAAGGGATCGAAGGCTTTCCGGTATGCTTTTTATAATGGATCAGCCAGATTACCTGTTCGCTTTCATGATGCTTTTCAAGCCATTCCCTCCAGGCTTTTCTCGTTGGTATATATGCGGACGGTTCGCTCATATTCCGTGGGCAGAAAACTGCAATTTAGTAACAATACTAATTCGTAATAATTTAATTTTGCAGGATTAATATAGTAATCCCGCATGGAAACCATAGAATTTATCAAGTTCCTCCAGGCCTGCATAACGCCCGTAGCCCTGATCTCAGGTGTAGGCCTTTTATTACTGACGATAACCAACCGGCTGGGCCGTACCATTGACAGGACCAGGCACCTGGTGGCCGAGTTGAACAGCGGGGAGTTGAAAAACCAGGAGGTAAAAAAAACGGAAATAAAAATCCTGTACAAAAGGAGCCGCTACCTGAGAAACTCTATTGCGGCCATGGTTATCAGCGTTATCTCCTCCAGCCT
>CBFDEE010000339.1:0-3182 GCA_965603745.1 uncultured Bacteroides sp.
GATGCCTGGAACAGGGGGGCGAGCAGGGCAGCGGCGACGAGGAAGTCAAGGCTGAAAATGTTTTTCCTGTTTGAGATAGACACGGCAAGCAGGTACAGTATCAGTAACTGGACAAGAGTCTTGAAAATGGCGGTGGACAGGTATACACTGCTGATCGCGTCCATGAATTTCTGTAACAGGAATGGCATGCTTCTGAAGTATGCTGCTGCAGACCAGTGGGCGAAGAATTTATTCGGATTGGAGTAAACCTCGTCCCTGCAGAGGACGCCCAGGCCAAGCGGATCCTGCAGTACCTGGTAATAACCGGTCTCCGGGGTGGGAAGGATGACATGGCTCATATCCCCCCCGAGCGACATATGGTAATGCTGGTAGAACGACAGGGCCAGGTCCGCCATGAGAAAAACAAGCAGGACCATCCCGATATAAACAGAGTTGCGGAATTTCACGATTGTCAAACCTGTTTCAGGATCTCCTTTTACTACCTAAAAATATTCATTTACACGGGATTTTCAGGTCCCCCGAAGTAAAACATGCCCACAGATACTTTATTTCTGCTGGATCAGGATAGAATATATGCGCTGTTGTGCTTCTTACGGATGCTGGCAGCCGGACTTTTATTCAATATTATTGATAATGTCCTTAAGTTTTTCGATTTCTTCCCTGCTGAGTTTTTCCTCGCTGACAATGGATGAAACCAGTGAAAAAGGGGAATCGCTGAAATAGCCGCTCATTAATTTCTTCAGCCTGGTTTTCCGGTACTCCGTTTTGGTAATGAGCGGATAATATTCGTGGGTTTTTCCGTAGGCTTTGTAAGCAAGGTATCCTTTCTCGACCAGGATCCTGGCTATTGAGGATACTGTGTTGTAGGGAGGTTTGGGATCCTTCGGCAACTGTTGGATCACTTCTTTAACAAAAGCTTTTTTCAGCTTCCAGAATATAAGCATTATGTGTTCTTCGGCTCTGGTCAGTTCTACCATTGTATTATTTTTTCTCTGTTACTGCAAATTCAAGGTTTACAACTGCATAATCGGAACCGGTCTTATTTTCGACCGGGACCGGTGTAGGGATAATCTTACCGGGTACGAATTTACCCGTAGCTTCCAGGGCGTTTACCGATTCCACTATCCTGGTCTTGCTGAACCAGTCCCCGGGACCGATTTTGATCTTTTCAATGATCTCTTCCGAGCGTACAGTCACATTCCTCTTTATGATTATGTCCCCGATTTTTACCCGAATCCCTTCATAGATTGACACAGTGATATCAACCACGTTGTTACTTACCTCCTCCTTTATTTCAGCATTAAAAAAAACATATCCCCGGTCAAAATACAGGGTGGCAGGTCCGTCCATATCTTTCCAGATACGCCTGTGTAAATCTTCCCTGTCATAAATATCACCTGTTTTAAGACCGGTAATGTCATCCAGGCGGCCAGTACTGAAAATTGTATTCCCTTCCCAGTTAATTTTGCCAACGGTCATATCGTCCTGTATGATACTGTTTGCTTCACTGTGAGCCTGGCTTGCCGGGACATGATCCGTAACATCCCTGTCGAGGATTGAAAAGGAGAAAAGCAATATTGCAGCAAGCGGTACAATCAGCACGAATAGTAATTTACAACGGGATAAAGATCGTTCCTTCCCGATCATCAGAATTCTCCTGCCTATTTGTTTTTCAGTGAAACCGGCGGAAAGACTCAATGGTTTTGCCTCACCGGCAAGGGATAGCAGAAGCCTGGAATAATCATTTTTCAGCATGGATCTGTTTACCATCGCCTCATCCACTACAAACTCATGGACATCCTGGAGGGCTCTTCTGTAGTATTTTATGACAGGGTTAAACCACAGCAGTATCCCGGCGAATTCGAGCAGCAGCATATCCAGTGAATGATATTGATCTGCATGCACAAATTCATGTCTTTTGACCTGTTGCCGTTCAACTGCTGACAACTCTCCTGTATTTTTATTGATGAATATGTAGTTGAAAAAGGAGTATGCAGGGATGTCGCCGGATGTTGTTACGATCCGGTATTTCCCCTCATTATGTTTCGGGTTTCGCCTGATTCCTGTAAAAATGGTCGAGATATTACGGATAAACAGGCCCGCAAAATACAGCACCCCGGCAAGGTAAATTACTTTCAACAATGTAAAGATTATATTCAGATTGTTCCCGTCCAGTCCCTGGATTGTACCTGGAATTAAGCTTGTGGATGCATGGGCCGCCTCAGGATCGCCGTTAAGAAGTAAAACAGGCTTTTGCAGGATTGTCCCGTTCAGGATTAATGTATCCAGGATAAGCGATATTTTTAAAAACGGGAGGATCAGGCATAAGGCCAGGCTTGCCATCAGGTATGCCCTCATCCACGGGAAATGAGTATGCCGGGACAATAATATCTTATACAAAAGCCCGAATCCGATTGCATAAGCCGATGATTCGATCAGGTATTGGATAAATAGGCTATTCATGATTCAGGGGGATAATAGTTAGGGATAAAAATATAACGTATTTTTCAGTTCTACAACTGTAAATTACGTTATATAACTGATAGTTTAGTTAAAATATGTTATAATCTGCCGGAATATACCTTAGCTCCACAACTGCCAAAGACAGAATCAGGAGGGAATGAATAATCCCTGGGATTTGATGCTTGCAGGGATCGGTATTATATAACTATCTTTAAGCTCATCAAATTAAGGGTTGTTCCTATGTCTGAGATAAAGTGGCTGTCGTGGCTGAACAGGGAGAAGGCCCCGAAGCAGGTTATGATCTTCCTGTTGGTCATTTACTGCCTTACCAATTTTACTCACCAAAACTGGACCAGGCACGATGGACCGGTGCGGGGTGTGATCAAATGGGATGTTGTTACCTATTATTCCTATCTGCCGGCAGTTTTCATAAAAAAGGACATCCGCCTGGATTTTATGGAGGATGCCCCGGAAGAGGAAAAATACAAGTTTTTTTATGCTAAAACGGAGACCGGAGGAAAGGTTATTATAACTTCTATGGGACTTTCCTATCTGTATGCCCCGTTCTTTTTTGTCGCCCATGCACTGGCTCCCGTATTCGGTGAACCGCGGGACGGGTTCCAGTCCATCAACCAGTTCTTCCTTGTCTTCAGCGCACTGGTCTACGTGGGATTCGGATTTTACTTCCTATGGAAACTACTGGTCCGGTATTTTTCACC
>CBFDEE010000340.1:0-3180 GCA_965603745.1 uncultured Bacteroides sp.
CCTTAACCGGTTACAGGATAGCCAGAAAAGCACCTTTGAAGAAGTATGAGAATAAATTCCGCACCGGTCAACTGATACCGAATACTGGATGGGACAGGCCGGCTTCGCTTATATCCTGTTTTGTCTTCTCTGGTACAGGCGGATTAAATACCGCCTTATGAAACCAATCTTCTGGATCCACCTCCTGATCCTTGGTGTGCTGGCAGGTTTCTTCTGGGAATCCCTCGATGCAGGCGCTGAATCATCCCGCTGGGATGGCTGGATCATTGGTGGCAGCCTTGTCCTGCGGGCCATCCTGGTAATAACCGGGTTTTCGGCTTTAAGCACAGAACTTCGTAATCCGGGGCTGAAAACCTTCTTGTTCAGATACGGGTTTAAAAAGATCTATAACGCCGTTTCCATGGCATTCTCCGCACTGCCACTGATGATGGAAAGAGGTGTTTCCGGGAGAGTTTTTCTGGCCAATCCGTTCCGGGCCTTCCGGCAAATGATTACCGATGCTGATCACTGGCTGGCCCTGATATTAGAAAACAGTACGGTCGAATCAGGTATAAACGATCCGGGCAGAATTAATGATCATCGGGTCAAATAAGTTCTTAATAATTCGTTAAATCCGTGTCAGGTTTCTTCTTTAACAAAAAAAAACTGCATTTTTGACATCCGGAAATAACTGCTAATCAGACATTTTAGTCTTTTATTCTTTTATTTATGACTGAATCTATATATTTTAATAAGATTATATCTAGAAAATATGATATATAATATATTGTGTTTTTCGATTTGTGGTCCGGAATTTCATACATTTATGTCCCAATTTATAAAGAAATCATGAAGAAATTAGTTATTCTGGGAGCAGGCACAGGTGGTACCATAATGGCCAATAAAATGCGCAAGGTGCTGGACCGGACGGAATGGGAAATCACCATCGTTGACCAGCACGAAACGCATTATTACCAGCCCGGCTTTCTGTTTATCCCATTCGGGATCTACAACCGGCAGGATGTTATCAAACCCAAAGCCGATTTTATCCCTGCCGGGGTAAAACTTATTTACAATCCAATTGACAGGGTTAATCCTGAAAATAACAAGGTTCTGCTTGAAGGGGGACAGGTTCTCCCCTATGATTTCCTTATCATAGCGACGGGTACAAGGACCGTTCCGGAAGAAACACCTGGGCTAAAAGACAAGCTGTGGTACAAGGACATCTTTGATTTTTATACCATCGACGGAGCAGTGGCCCTTGCCGAGCGATTCCGTGGCTGGGAAGGAGGGAACCTGGTGATGTCCATCGCCGAGCTGCCCTTTAAATGTCCTGTGGCACCCCTGGAATTTGTATTCCTGGCCGACCACTACTTCCATGAAATCGGGATCAGGGAGAAGGTAAACATCAAGTTTGTTACACCTTTGTCCGGTGCATTTACCAAGCCAAGATCCTCAAAAATGCTGGGTGAACTAATGCAGGAAAAAAACATCGAGGTTATCCCCGAATTCTATATAGAGAGCATTGATAATGAAAATAAGCAGCTGATTTCCTATGACGAGCAGAAAATACCATTCGACATCCTGACCATTGTTCCGGTTAATATGGGAAGCGAGATGGTTGAACGCAGCGGTATTGGGGATGACCTTGGATTCATCCCGACAGACAAGTACACCCTCCGCTCTGAAAAACATGAAAATATATTCGTAATCGGTGATGCGGCCAACATACCAACATCCAAAGCAGGATCGGTTGTCCACTTTGCATCAGAAGTTGTCTACGAAAACCTGCTCAGTGCCATCGAAGGCAGGGAACTGATGGCAAAATTTGACGGCCATTCGAACTGTTATATTGAAACAGGTTTCGGCATGGGGTCCATCATTGATTTTAATTACGATACAGAACCTCTGCCAGGCACCTATCCCCTACCGGGGATCGGCCCTTTCGGGCTCCTGCAGAATACCAAGATGAATCATTACGGGAAAGTCCTTTTCCGTTGGATTTACTGGCATATCCTTTTGAAAGGCAAGGAAATGCCTATCGAGAACGAGATGACTATGGCCGGCAAAAAACTCTAATACCCGGGATTATGGCAGAAAAAGATCTACAGAAACAGATCGATGAAATCAACGTGAAGCTGGATTCCATCCTGGAATGCGCCCTGACGCAAAAACAGCGGAGTGAGCGCATGGATGACCTGGTGGCCGATGCAAATATCATCGCCAAAGATGCCTTCCGCAGTACGGTTGAGGAGCTGGACAGGCAGGGTGTTGAACTTAACTGGGATGATATCAAATACCTTTTATTCAAGTTCATCAAGAACGTTGACAAGTTCACCTGGGTTATGGACACCTTTGATTCCGTGTATGACCTGATACAGGATATGGGACCCGTTGTCAGGGAGACCATAATAGATGCGATCCGGAAAATGGCTGAATTTGAACGGAAGGGTTACTTCGAGTTTTTCAGGGAAATGATGCGGACCATGGACATTGTAGTAACGCATTACTCAGGCGAAGATGTCAAACTTCTGGCAGATAATGTTGTTACCATTATGGATACCGTTAAAAACATCACCCAGCCCGATATGCTGCATGCTATGAATAATGCGGTGAATGTATTCCAGAAACTTGAATTAGAGGATATTCCTGAATATACTCTCTGGAAAGCCATGAAAGAGATGAGGAGCCCGGAAATGAAAAAGGGCATAGGGTTCATGATCACTTTCCTTAAAAATCTTTCACGAGATAATATAGTTTCAATTCAACAGCAATAAATTATTTTTTATATAACTATTTAATTCTATCAATTATGGCAACAAAAACGTATGCAGGCATGAATGTGGATGTGACTGATGACGGGTATCTTACTGATCCCTCCCAGTGGAACAAAGACATTGCCGCCGAGATTGCAAAAGAAGAAAATATCGAATTAACCGATAAGCATTTCGAGGTTTTTGATTTTTTACGTACAGAACATGAAAAAGGTGCCCAGCTGACCATCCGCATGGTTGGTAAGTCAGGGATAACCGACATCAAGGGACTCTATACCCTGTTTCCGGGAGGCCCCCTGAAAAAGTCTTCAAGGATCGCTGGCATCCCCAAACCTTCATCCTGCGTCTAAAAGATAATGCCATTTGCATGGCAGGCCGGAATCGGTTCTGATACTATCTGACATGCTTTGGGAAATTACAATCATAT
>CBFDEE010000341.1:0-3177 GCA_965603745.1 uncultured Bacteroides sp.
AGATTTTCTGGCTCAGGGTCAGGGCTGTGGCGTCTTCCTTCACCTGGTCCGCCGCGACATTAACAAGGTTGATCACATTGCTGCGGGCCGTCCGGATCAGTTCCCATCCCTGGCTGCTGATGTAAACCTGCTGGGACAGGTTATGCTCATACTCCGCACGGATGGAGGAAAGCAGTTCATTCTGCAGCTGCCTGGCGGTCATGCCCGGCTGGTTCACCCGCATGACCAGTGACTCCGGTGAGATCCTTTCCAGCAGCAGGGCCATTCTCTCGTATGCCTGAAGGCGGATGGGCAGTACGGTTTTCTGTGTGGATTCCGAAATTTCCCTTTCCCGTCTCTGTTCTTCGCTCCGGATAAATCCCCTGATAAGCACGAATGCCGTCAGGAAAACGATGAGAGCAGGAAGGGTATATTTAACGATTTCGAGGGCAATATCCATGTTAATAATTTTTTAGCAGAATCTTTAATACAATATTAATTAAATTCTGATTAAAAGATTATTTTTACGATCTGAAATTGGAACCTTATTTTTTGTGTTAATTTAATAATCAAATTTTTATGGAACAGGTATCTGATCGTTTAGCGAGATTGTCCGCATCGGCCACCATCGCTATGAACCAGAGAAGCAAAGATCTTCAGAGTCAGGGCATCGATGTTATTAATCTGAGTGTGGGTGAACCGGATTTCAATTCACCGGACCACATCAAGGAAGCAGCCAAGAAAGCCGTGGACGATAATTATTCATTCTATCCCCCGGTAGCAGGTTTCCCTGAGCTCAGGAAAGCCATTGTTGACAAACTTAAGAAACAGAATGACCTGGAATATTCAGCCGATCAGATCGTTGTTTCCAGCGGAGCCAAGCACAGCATCGTTAATGTAATGCTGTCCATTATCAATGCTGGCGATGAAGTTATCGTTCCAGCCCCTTACTGGGTATCCTACCCGGAGCAGGTAAAGATTGCCGATGGGACTCCGGTAATAATAGATACAAGCCTCGAGAGTGATTTCAGGATCACCCCGGAGCAGTTGGAGGATGCCATCACACCAAAGACAAGGGCCCTGATATTGTGTTCTCCCTCGAATCCGACGGGAAGCCTTTATTCGAAGGAAGAACTGGAAGCCCTGGCGGATGTACTTGCCGGGCACGAAAGGGTCATCGTGATCTCGGACGAGATCTATGAGCATATAAACTTTGTCGGCAAGCATGAAAGCATTGCACAATTCTCCAATATTAAGGACCGCGTTGTCCTTGTTAACGGGGTCTCAAAAGGATATGCCATGACCGGATGGAGGCTTGGTTACATTGCTTCACCCGTATGGATTGCAAAGGCCGTTACCAAACTGCAGGGGCAGTTTACCTCCGGGGCAACCGCGGTGGCACAGATTGCTTCAATCGCAGCCCTGACAGGCGACCATACTCCGACAGAGGAAATGAACAAGGCATTTGCCCGCAGGCGCGACCTGCTGCTCGGGCACCTTAGTGAAATCGAAGGAGTAAAATGCTCCGTTCCCGGAGGTGCATTCTATGTCTTCCCGGATATGAGTCATTATTTCGGGAAGAAGGTCGGGGACCAGCTTATCGAGAACTCGGGTGACCTTTGCATGTACCTCCTGGAATCAGGGCATATTGCCACTGTCCCCGGAGCAGCATTCGGTGCCCCCGGTTGTGTCAGGATCTCGTTCGCCAATTCCGATGAGAACCTCGAGGAGGCCATGAAAAGGCTGAAGGCTGCCCTGGCCAAACTGAGCTGATTGCCGGCAGATCACGGATGGCTGGTAACTGACGGAAGCTTTCTCCTGGAACATTACAACCGGACGATCACAACTGGCTGATCAAAGCAGGCAGGCTACAACTTGGGAATAACTGCCGTATGGTCTCTGATTAATTTTGACCGTTTTTTTATTGCTCCGCACGGAATGTAACATCCTGTGTAATTGGTATCTTTGCGTTAGAATGAAATCCTATAATCCAGCAACATGAAACCTGGCAGAACTGCTGTTATCCTGGGACTCCTTACAGTCCTGGCCATTGCTGTTCAGTGTGGCAAGGAAGAAAGGTCAATCAATTTATTTACGGTAGATCAAGAGTCTTCCAGACTGCGGTCGATGTACTTCTGGTAGTCTTTAAATGTTTGTTTGTAGGGATTCGTGAACAGTTCAGAGGAGATCATGAAATCGGCCGTCGATCGGTTACAGGCTGTGGGGACATTATACAGTACCGCAATCCGCAGGAGGGCCTTAACATCCACATCATGCGGCTGGGCATGCATGGGGTCCCATAAAAATATTATGATGTCAATCTTTCCTTCTGCTATCAGTGCCCCCATCTGCTGGTCCCCTCCGAGAGGGCCTGACTTCAGTTTTGTTATTTTCAGATTTTTAGCAGATTCTGATTGCATGTTTTGTATAAGTGCTTCCTCCACCACTTTCCCGGTGGTTCCGGTACATACCAGATTGTGGTTCTGCAGGATCTTCCAGTTCCACTCCACCCATTCAATGAGGTCCTGTTTACGGTGGTCGTGGGCGATCATAGCTATATTTTTGATTTTTTCCATTTCCGTATTTCTTGGTTTGACACTTCAAAAATACTAAGCCAGGATTAAAAACTGTTATATTACTTTTAAGACTTGGTAAATTTTACTTTTTTTACTGCCGCTTTATGAGAAAATACATCATCATAGTATTCCTGCTTCTTGTTACAGCCGGGGTGTCGGGATTCCTGATGCTGCATAACCGGATCTGGCGAAGTAATGTGAACCTGGCAGAAGAGGAGACTTTTGATCTCTATATCTCCACGGAAGCAAATTTTGAAGATGTATGCGGGATACTTAATAAGCAGAATATACTGAAAGATTCAGTTTCTTTCTGCTGGGTGGCCGCCAAAAAGAATTATCCCCGGCATGTTTACCCGGGAAGGTACAGGATCCGTTCCGGGATGAGTAATGATCGTCTTGTGGAACTTCTGAGGTCAGGCAGCCAGGAACCCGTTCATCTGGTTTTTAACAATATACGAACCCCGGCAAAACTGGCAGGCGTCCTGGCTGGGCAGATCGAGGCGGACTCCCTGGATATACTCAATGTTTTCTCAAATACCGGGCTGATAGAGAAAAACCAGCTGACCACTGAAACCGCTATCGGGATATTTATTCCCAATACATACGAGATGTACTGGAATAC
>CBFDEE010000342.1:0-3159 GCA_965603745.1 uncultured Bacteroides sp.
ACATCTCCTGAACACTTCCGAATTCAGCCGGGGGTTCCTTGACTGCGATGATCTTCGCCTGCCCGTCCCTCTCGTTGATATACTTTACGAGCTTGAGCATATGCACTCTTTCTTCTTCGGACTGTTCATAAAGCCAGTCCGCTATGCCCCCCAGTCCCTGGTTTTCAGCCCAGGAAGCCATAGCAAGGTAGAGATGTGAGGAGTATCCTTCCTTATCTACCTGTACATTAAGGATATCTTCAACTTTTTTCGGTAACATTTCACTAATTATTATGGATTATTAAATATTTGCATTCTTACATATTCTGGATGATCTCCGATCCGAATTCGGAGCATTTCAATTTTGTTGCCCCTTCCA
This sequence comes from uncultured Bacteroides sp., assembly GCA_965603745.1. Taxonomy (GTDB): domain Bacteria; phylum Bacteroidota; class Bacteroidia; order Bacteroidales; family SM23-62; genus SM23-62. The sequence goes on from CBFDEE010000342.1 coordinate 359, forward strand.
TCAGGCGCTCGAAATCGTATGTTACCCTCTTGGTGGCAATAGCCTTTTTCAATCCCTTGATGATCAGTTCTCCTGCTTCCTGCCAGCCCATATATTCAAACATCAGGACGCCTGAAAGAATAAGGGATCCCGGGTTGACCTTATCCTGCCCGGCATACTTGGGAGCGGTGCCGTGGGTAGCTTCAAAGATGGCATGCCCGGTTTCATAATTAATATTTGCCCCTGGGGCTATGCCGATACCGCCAACGATGGCAGCCAGCGCATCAGAAATGTAGTCCCCGTTCAGATTCATCGTAGCAATAACCGAATATTCGGCCGGCCTTGTCAGGATCTGCTGCAGGAATGCATCGGCGATCATATCCTTGATCAGCAGTTTGCCTCCTGCCAGTGCTTCATCCTGGGCTTTAGCCGCGGCTGCAGTCCCATCCTTCTCTGCGATCCGGTCATATTGCAGCCAGGTAAATACTTTGTCCCCGAATTCCTGCTCGGCCAGTTCGTAACCCCAAAGTTTGAACTGCCCCTCTGTAAACTTCATGATGTTGCCCTTGTGTACAAGTGTAACAGAGGGAAGACCTTGCCGCAGTGCATATTCTATGGCCGCCCGCATCAGGCGGAAGGTTCCTTCTTTTGAAATGGGCTTAATACCTATTGAAGTAGACTCCGGGAAGCGGATCTTGGTTACTCCCATCTCCTTCAGCAGGAAGTCCTTTACTTTCTGGTTCTCAGGGGTTCCATTCAGCCATTCTATGCCTGCGTAAATATCCTCGGAATTCTCCCGGAAAATAACCATATCCGTTTTCGAGGGATCCTTGACGGGACTGGGGACTCCCGGATAATGCCTGACCGGCCGGAGGCATGTGTAAAGGTCCAGTATCTGCCTGAGGGCCACATTGAGGGAACGGATCCCGCCACCCACCGGAGTGGTCAGGGGCCCTTTTATTGCCACCAGGTACTTCCTGATGATGTCCAGGGTGTCCTGGGGCAGCCATTCGCCCGTTTTCTTAAATGATTTCTCCCCGGCAAGCACTTCCTTCCAGATTATTTTCCTGTCTCCACCGTATGCTTTTTCAACGGCTGCATCGAATACGCGCACCGATGCCGCCCAAATGTCCGGCCCTGTTCCGTCCCCTTCGATAAAGGGAATTATTGGATCATCGGGAACCAGTAGTTGTCCGTTTGTAATGCTTACTTTTTGTCCTTTCATGATGTGATGGTTAATTGAATTCAAATTTAGCAAAAGATTGATGCCGTCCTAATAAAACTGCCATATTTACCGGTCCCCGGCACTATTATTCGAAGTCGAGATTGAACCGTTCCTTCAGTTTCCCCAGATCGGGATTCTTCTTCAGCATATGGTCGTATTTCTCCTCCGAGGTATAAAGCGTGTTCTTTTGTGCCTCTTCCTCGGTAACCACAGGAATGAGCCTGAACTGGTTGTTTTGCAGGGCGTCTTCCAGATAAGCGGTCAGTTCGGCCTTAATATCCCTGTTAAATTCCTCCAGCTGGGCGGAATTACTGAGGACAAGTTCAATCTGGAGAGCATCTCCCAGGGAGGGCAGATGGTGTTTGAGGCTATTGGCCATCCGCGGCCTCTTACCCATTATGATGTCCGTGTAAGCATGCCAGTTCCTGATAAGGTCCTCCAGGCTGAAGGGGGCCGATAGTACTGGCTTCTCATCTGCCGTCTCCTTATGGTCAGCTTCCGGATCTTTCCCTTTGTGAGTACCGTTCAGGGCATCCTTTATGGAAGGCAGGCTGCCCGGTCCCCCGGAAGGGACCGAAGATCTTTTCGGGGGACTGCCTGCCTGCGGCGTGGCTTTGTCCCCGGCTTCGGTTCCGGCCCCGGCTTCAGATTCGGTTCCGGCCCCGGCTTCGGCTTCGGTTCCGGCCCCGGCTTCAGGGGCGGTTCCGGTTTCCTCAAGCGGTTCTTTTTCTGTGGACGCTGCGGGGGGACTGCTGGTATCGGGTCCGGCATCCGTTCCGGCTTTTTCAGCCGGTTTTTCTTTTGCAGGAGTTTCGGGCGGTGTTTCAGGCAGTGCCTTATCTATTCCGGTTTCCTTTTCCGGGATCAGGGCTTTTTTTTTTGGATCATCCTGAAGGCGGCAGAGACTGAGCAATGCCAGTTCAACATGAAGCCGCTGGTTCCGGCTTGACCTGAAGGAGGTATCAGCTGTTCCGAGTACATCCAGGGCCCTGTAAAGCCAGTCCTGGTCAAGCTGTTTGCTCTGAGCACGGTATTTCTCGCGAATTCCCGCACCAACCTCCAGCAGCTTCAGGGTTACCTCGTCCTGGCATACAAGCAGGTCCCTCATATGGGAGCTGAATCCCGACAGGAAATTACGGGCATCGAATCCCTTTGAAAGGATCTCATCGAATATCATCAGTGCTTCTCCGGTCCCGCCCTTAAGGCAGGTTTCCGTAAGCCTGAAATAATATTCGTAGTCGAGTATATTAAGATTCTCAATTACGTCGCTGTAGGATATCGTCTTGCCGGAGAAACTCACCATCTGGTCGAAAATCGACAGGGCGTCACGCATTGCACCGTCAGCCTTCAGGGCTATAATGTTAAAGGCATCTGCCTCGTATTCGATACCCTCCTGGCCGGCTATGTATTCCAGGTACCCGACAATATCATCCACCCGGATACGGTTGAAATCAAAGATCTGGCAGCGGGAGAGTATGGTGGGTATGATCTTGTGCTTTTCTGTTGTGGCAAGAACAAATACAGCATGGGCCGGGGGCTCCTCAAGGGTTTTGAGAAAGGCATTAAAGGCTGAAGCAGACAGCATGTGGACCTCATC
>CBFDEE010000343.1:0-3154 GCA_965603745.1 uncultured Bacteroides sp.
ATCGATTTTAACCTGACGGATAAATCCTACGGTTTTTTCGGGAGGAAATTTTCCACCTACACGGATGTTAAATTCGGCGTACCGGTCCCCGATCAAATCCGCAAGGAACTTAACAACACCATTGTGCTGGAGGACAGCCTGGAACGGGACACTTCTTACTGGAAAGCAAACCGCACCACCGGATTATCCAAAGAGGAGGAGAACGTTTACCAGATGGTGGATTCGGTAAAGAATGTACCCGTTTTCAATACCATCTACGGCATAGGTGAACTGCTGCTCGATTACTATTATGTGATCGGGCCGGTTGAACTGGGACCATATTATACCTTCTACAGTCATAATCCCATAGAGGGGCATCGTTTCCGGGTGGGGGGACGTACAAGTCCAAATTTCAGTACAAAAATCCGCCTTGGGGGACATGTGGCCTTCGGAACAAAAGATAAAAGCTGGAAATACGGTGTCCTGGGGGAATATATGTTTGATACCTACCCGAGAAAGAGGGGAGGGCTATCCTATTACCATGATATGAGGCAGCTGGGGAAAAGTGAAAATGCATTTCTCGACGACAATATCCTGGCCACCCTTCTGAGACGAAGGCCCAATTACAAGCTTACCATGGTAAACCAGTATAACCTTTTTTACGAGAGGGAATGGTTCCAGGGATTCTCGAATACCCTGCGGTTTACACACCAGGTCGTATATCCGACCCGGTATGTTCCCTTTGAAGTGAACGAAGGCAACGGAACCTCCTCCCTGGGATCACTGATATCATCAGAGTTTACACTGAATTTTCATTTTGCATATAGAGAGAAATACCTGCTTGGGAAATTCGAACGCCAGAGCCTTGGCACAATTTATCCCACATTTGATGTTGATCTCAGCTGGGGACCAAAAGGCTTGCTCGGAAGTCAGTACGAGTATTACAGGGTAAAGGCCAGAGTGTATGATAAACTGGAAATCGATCCCCTGGGATACATGAAATACTGGATAACGGCCGGGAAGTTATTCGGGGATCTCCCTTATCCCTTGCTCGAGCTGCATGAGGGTAATGAGACGTATTCGTATGATGTATATGCCTTTAATATGATGAACTATTATGAATTCGTCTCCGATGAATGGCTGAGCCTGACAGCAGAGCATCATTTCCAGGGTTTTTTCCTGAATCGCATCCCGCTGCTGAGGTGGTTCGAGCTGAGGGAGGTCGTCACCGGGAAAATACTGCTGGGCAAGCTGAGCGAAACTAACAAGAGCGTAATGGAATTTCCTCCCGGCTTAACATACCTGAACGAACCTTACCTGGAAGCGGCAGTCGGCATAGAGAACATCCTGAAACTCATCCGGGTGGATGTCACCTGGCGACTGACATACCGGGATCATCCGGATATCCAGAAATGGGGATTCCGCCTGGGACTGTGGCTGCAGTTCTGAGTCTGTACATCTGCAATTCTGGGTCTGTGCACTTGCAATCCTGGTCCCGGGCATCCCTGCTATGCCTTATTCATATTCCTGGAAAACCTTCCTGAAATGATAGCCGAAAATGCTGTATGTGATGGCAAGGGAGAATGTTGCAGGACGGTTCAGCAGGCTCCAGAAAAACAGCTTCCAGTACCAGATCCTTTCCCTGTTGACGATTCCAAGGATGACGACAGATCGTAATAAAGCCCTGATCTTTTCCCAGCTCATCCGGGTCTGCAATTTTATCCTGGGTTCGTAGATTTTTAAGAAACGGATTACCCTTTCGGTATAGGCCCGGCCCGAATAAATGCTTTTGACAATCGACAGGTAGCCTTTCATCAACAAATCCTTATCCATCTTCGGGATGAAATTGATGGAATAGCCGGTATTGTCCCCGCTGCTGTGATGAAGGATGCGTCCTTCTTCGGATAAGCGCTTGTATAACCTGGTGTTATTGAGGGCATTCAGCAGACCGACCATAGCCGTGATGATGCCGCTGTTCTGAATGAAATCGATCTGGCGCTGGAAAATGCCCGGCGTATCGTTGTCGAAGCCGACAATGAATCCGGCGCTCACTTCCATCCCGGTGGACTGGATACTGCTTACACAGCTGATCAGGTCCCGGCTCAGGTTCTGGTTTTTATCGCATTCCTTCAGGCTGATCTCATCAGGTGTTTCAATGCCGATGAATACCTTCCCGAATCCGGCCCTGACCATCTGGTCCATGAGGATGCCGTCGTCCGCAAGATTGATCGAAGCTTCGGTTGTGTACAGGAAAGGATTGCCCCGTTCTTCGGCCCAGCTGATCATGGCGGGAAGAAGTTCAGTTTTTAGTTTCCTGCGGTTGCCGATAAAATTATCATCGACCATGAATACGCTTCCCCTGAAACCTGTTTCGTATATATTGTCAAGCTCGTGTATGATCTGTTCTGTGGATTTGGTACGGAAGCGATGTCCGAGCAATGCCGTGATCTCGCAGAACTCGCAGTCGTAAGGACAGCCCCTCGAATACTGGAGGCTCAGCTGGGCGTATTTGGATGTATCGAGAAGGGAATAATCGGGTGCCGGGGAAAAACGGATATCCGGGTATTTGTCAGTTCTGTAAATTTTTTTCGGCCTTTTCTCCCGCAGATCCTCCAGGAAGAAAGGCAGGGTAATTTCCGCCTCATTAAGTACCAGGTGGTCTACCAGTTCAGTGTAATTTTCCGGTTCACCTGTGAAAAGGGGTCCCCCTGCAACAATTTTAGCATCCAGGCTTCTGCAGCGCTCAATGACGTGCATGACGGATTCCTGCTGGACAGACATGGCGCCGATGAAAACATAATCTGCCCACTCAATATCATGATCTTTAAGCGGGCTGACATTCAAATCAATAAGTTTTTTAATCCATTTCCCGGGCAGCAGCGATGCCACTGTCAGGAGTCCCAGGGGAGGATTCGCGGCTTTTTTGGAGATGAACTTCAGGGCATGTTTGAAACTCCAGTATGTATCGGGGTATCCGGGACTGATAAGCAGAATGTTCATGGCTTGAAAATTTTTTTACCAAAATATCCAGTCATGGTAATTTTTCATAAGAAAAGGGATGAACTGACTGTTTACGGGGGCCAGCAGGCATGTTTTGTGCCGAATGGTCCTGGGGCGTGACGAATACAATTCGTCACAAATCATACTGCGGGCAAAGGACTTATGGCTGATTTCT
>CBFDEE010000344.1:0-3144 GCA_965603745.1 uncultured Bacteroides sp.
ATCCATGGCACTCGAATTCACTGCCATCGCCGGGGCGACATTATCCATATCCCATGGTGGCATAACATAGGATTCATCGCCGCGAAGATCAACATGATGAGGCATGGCAACATTGGTATCGCCCTTAAGTCCCTCCTGATCCAGGGATGAACGGGTCATCCCGAGGGGCTTGAGTATCCTTTCTCCGACGCAGCTTTCCCAGCTCATTCCGGCAGCAGCGGGTATAATTTCACCTGCCGCCAGGAACATCAGGTTCGAATAACCAAACTGTTGTCTGAATCCATGTGCCGGTTCCAGGTACTGCACCCTGCGTAACACTTCCTTTCTGTCATAAGCGGTCTCGTACCACAGCAGGTCCCCGCTGAAGGTCTCCAGCCCGCTCCTGTGGCAAAGAAGGTCCCTGACCCTGATCTCCTCGCTTACCCAGGGATCGTACAGGGTAAAACCGGGGAGGTAATCCCTGACACGGTCATCCCAGCCGATCTTACCTTCATCAACCAGCATGCCCAGCGCCGCGGTGGTGAAGGTCTTGGTTATGGATGCTATGTTGAAAACAGTATTCTCATCCACCCTGCCGGGTTTGCCATATTCCCTGACACCGTATCCGCGGGTGAATACCACGCTGTCATCCTTGACAATGGCGACCGAGAGGCCGGGGACATGCCACTCTACCCTTGCCTGTTCAATATAAGCATCCAGCTTGCCCAGGTCCAGCATACCCAGGTCCGGCTGTTCCTGATCCTGCCTGCCGTGTTTCAGATTGCCCGGGCCCGTATTTCCGGTATCCTGGGCCGGCATCCGGGCCTGCATGAAAAGTACAAATCCGATGATGGCCAGAAACCTTAAATTCCAGGGTGGAATACCGGACAATCTGGGGTGTATTGAGTTCATATCAGGAAATTACATAAAAAATCCGAATGCCATTTATTTCTCCAGGATTTTCATCTCCGTGCGCCTGTTCAGAGCCCTTCCTTCTTCAGATTCATTGGATGCCACGGGCATGTCCATTCCATATCCCTTATGACTGATGCGTTCAGGTCCTATCCCCTTTGAACTGAGATACTTCATAACTTCTTCGGCTCTGCGTCCGGAAAGGAGAAGATTGTGTTCAGCCGTCCCCGTATTGTCGGTATGTCCCCCGATCTCGATTGCCATTGCTGGATTCGCCCGCAGCAGGCTGACCACCTTGTCCAGCTCAACCCTTGAGCGCAGATCGAGGGCAAATGAATCGGTTTTATAGAATACATTGCGAAGGGTGATCTTTTCTCCCACCTTGATGGGTTTCAGTGCGATATCCATGTAAAAAGGCTCGCTCCGCTTATACACCTTGTCAAAGGAAAAGTTCTCCGAATGGAAGAGATAGGAAGGCCGGTTCACATTAAGAGCATAGTCCACATCCACGGGGATCACTACCAGGAACTCGCCTGTTCCGGGATCGGATGTAGAGCTGATCACGGTTTTCGAGCTCTCCAGGTCAATCAGGTCAAACCTGGCTGCCAGTGGAAGGCGGGTCTCGGAATCATAAACCTTCCCTTTCATATAGGATACACGGTTGGGCCGGGCATCGTTATAGAGTTCAAAGTAAAAAATGTCCTGTCCCTTGCCGCTCAGGCGGTTGGAAGAAAAATAGGCCACATCCGCCCCGGAATTCACGATCAGGCCCTGCTCTGAATGATGGGTGTTTATTGGAAAGCCCAGGTTTACCGGTTCTGACCAGGTGCTGTCTGAAGTCTTCCGTGACAGGAATATATCGTATTTTCCCATTCCCGGCCAGCCGGTTGAGCTGAAGTAGAGCGTTTTGTTATCCGGATGTATGAAGGGTGACTGGTCGAATCCTTTTGAGTTGATGCTGTCCCCCATATTGGCCGGTTCGCTCCAGCTGCCGTCTTCGGCACGAAAGGACATCCATAGATCGTATTTCCCGAGCCCGCCCGGTCGGTCGGAGCTGAAATAGAGTATCCTTCCGTCCGAGGAAAGGGCCGGCTGTTTTTCACTGTACCGGGTATTGACGGGCGGACCCACGTTCCTGGGTATTGTCCATACCCCGTTCCTGTTCTCAGAAAAATAAAGGTCGCAGAGTCCGTAACCGTCGCTCCGCATGCAACCGGTAAATACCATCAGCAGGCCGTTGCCTGATATGGATTGTGCACCTTCGTTATCGGGGGTGTTGAGCGGTGGACCAACATCCTTCGCCGCTTGCCAGCCCCCGTCCTCAAACCTGCTGAAATACAGGTCTTCCTGGCGGTTGCCGTGAAAGGCGGGATTGCTTTTGTCGATTGGCAGAAGCTTTGTATAAACCAGCATCTTTTCGTCCGCCGAGAGGCTGGGCCAGTACTCGTCATACCGGGTATTAATGTTGGGACCGAGATTTTTCGGTTCGAATGGGACCGGATTTTCCTTTGAACGGATGGACAGATCGCAGGAGGCGTGACCTTCCAGGGCCCGGTCTCTCAGCTCCTGTTTTGTGCCGCTGAGGGCCAGGAACCATTCATAATGGATCTTTGCATCATAGTATCTCCCCACAGCCATCTCGTTTTCCGCCAGGAAAAACATGACGTTTGGGAAAAAAAGCGGATTGATGTCCACCGCATTGCGGTATGCAATGATGGATTGATCAATCTTGCCCGCGTCCGTCTGCACCTGTCCCAGTAGAAGCCAGGCTTCAATGAATTCGGGATCCGATTCAACAGCCTCGAGCAGGTCCATGGCTGCATTATCATAATCCCTCAAGATGTAATGGCGTTTGGCTGTCTCGAACCTGGCGATGGCTTTTTTATTGCCGGTTGAATACTCCTCCTGTGCACCTAGCGCAAGGCAGGAAAGGATCAGAACCGACACAAATATTGTCCTCATAATGGAATATTTGCACAAACCATACCATATTCGGAACGGCAGTCAGACAAATGTATGAAATCCCAGCTCATTTTAAATAGCGGATCAGGTCCATACTGTAAAGTGCAGCCGGGAATTCGGTCCTTTCACAGGATATGTAAACCCTTTCGGGGGATAGTACCGTTATCCCTTCCGTCTGCAGGTTCGTTAGGGCCGGGTATTCGAAGCGAAGGATCTTCCCGTGGGAATAGCCTGCAGGATCAAAATCCCTGATAAGCCAGACCAGGGGTACATAGTCCTTGTATCCGCACA
>CBFDEE010000345.1:0-3143 GCA_965603745.1 uncultured Bacteroides sp.
AATTCCATATCGATGAAAGCGGGTATCCAACCGGGATTTATTACAAGGAAAACAAGGAATCCAACCAGCTCATTGAAGAATTCATGCTGCTGGCCAACAAAAGGGTTGCGGAATTTATCGGGAAGCCGGCTGGCACAAAAATGCATGCCGATACAACATCAAACGAGGCTCCCAGGACCAAATCAAAAACGTTTGTCTACCGGATACATGACAAGCCGAACCAGGCCAAGCTGGAGTCCTTTGCATATTTCATAAAACGGCTGGGGTACAACATTCAGACCAGCGGACAGAAAAGGATTTCCGGGTCGATAAACCAGCTTATGGAAAAGGTCCGGGGTAAAAAAGAACAGAATATGGTTGAAAGCCTTGCCATCCGTACAATGGCAAAGGCCGAGTATTCTGTAATGAACATCGGGCATTATGGTTTGTCCTTCCCCTATTATTCACACTTTACCTCACCCATCAGACGGTATCCGGATATTATGGTTCATCGTTTGCTTGACCACTACCTCAAAGGAGGCGAATCAAAGAACCAGAAAAAATATGAAGCCCGCTGCAAGCACTCTTCCGAGATGGAAAGAAAGGCCATGAATGCCGAATGGGCCTCCATCAAATACAAACAGGTGGAATTTCTGAGTGACAAGATCGGGGAAGTCTTTGATGGGATTATTTCGGGGCTTACTGAATGGGGATTGTATATCGAGCTTGTCAGCTGTAAATGCGAGGGGATGGTTCCCATGCGTGATCTGACAGATGATTTCTACGATTACGATGAAGATAACTACCGGCTGGTCGGCAAAAAATCAGGTAAACAATACCAGCTTGGAGACGCTGTAAGAGTGGAGGTGGCCCGTGCAAATCTTGCCCGCCGGCAGCTGGATTTCCTTCTGGTATAAAATCATTCCGTTTTTGAAGACCCTGCCGTTTCAACAGGTTCATCGGCCTCTGGGGATTCGGCTGACTCCTCCGGTTCTTTAATTTTCTTGCCTGGTATGATCTCCTCGTAAAAAAACCTCTTTTGCCAGATCAGGATAATAAATACCCCTGTGGTAATTGAAGAATCGGCAATATTGAATACCGGGCGGAAGAAAATCAGGCTGCTTCCTCCCCACCAGGGGAACCAGTCCGGCCATGTGCCCCGGATGATCGGGAAATACAGCATATCAACCACCTTCCCCTGCAGAAACGGAGCATAACCTCCGCCCTCAGGGAACATCGTAGCCACCCTGCCCCAGCTATCGTTGAATATTGTCCCGTAAAAAAGAGAGTCAATAATATTGCCGCCGGCTCCGGCAAGGATCAGGGCAACTGAAAGGACAAGTCCCCTGTGAGCCCCGTGAATTATCAAGTAACGAAGGTACAGAGCGATCCCCGTGATGGCAAGAAGGCGGAATATCGACAGGACGGACTTCCCGTTATTCCCGGGAAGGCCTAGCCCGAAAGCCATTCCTTTGTTCTCGGTAAAATGAATGATGAACCAGTTCCCCAGAACATTGATCTCTTCGCCTATGGTCATATTGGTCTTAACCAGGATCTTGAAAACCTGGTCAAGCAGGAGCACGCCAATGATAAGAATAATGGCTTTTTTTGTTATTGACATATGGAAAGAAAACCCGTGAAATCCCGGTTTATTTAAATGTTTACTGCTGCTGCTGCTTAGCGTCAATGCTGAGGGTCGCATGAGGAACAGCCCTGAGACGTTCGGGTTTAATCAGTTTTCCCGTTGCCCGGCATATCCCGTAGGTTTTATTCTCAATCCTTACCAGGGCAGCCTGCAGGTGCTGTATGAATTTCTGCTGCCTCTGCGCAAGCTTGCCGGCTTCTTCTTTTGAAAGGGTTGCTGCGCCTTCCTCTAATACTTTAAAGGTGGGGGAGGTATCCTGGGTGTCATTGCTTTCACCGTGGGTAATTGCTTCCTTCAACAGTTCGTAATCCTTGCTTGCTTTCTCGAGCTTATCCAGAATGATCTGCTTAAATTCTGCCAACTCATTGTCTGAATATCTTGTCTTTTCTCCCATGACTCACAAATTTTGGCAAATATAAGAAAAATAAGTATATACAAATATGTTATTAAATGCCAGTCACTTTCTCGATTTTAACCCATGTCAGAACGTTCTCATCAAGTTCAGCTTTTCTGGCATTTTCTTTATCCATTTCTTCCACGAGGTCGAGCCTGCTGGCCAGGGTCTGACTGCAGATATAATCCCTGTGTTGCAGAACGGCAGCATCAATTGATGCATGCTTCATTATCAGTATCCTTATTTTATCGGTTACATCAAAACCGCTTTCCTTTCTGTAATGCTGTATCCGGTTAACAAACTCCCTGGCTATACCCTCCTGGCGCAGTTCCTCTGTAACCGTGACATCAAGGGCGATTGTGAGATTACCGTCGCTAGCAACCAGCCACCCCGGGATATCTTCCGTGGTAATTTCTACATCTCCTGGTAACAGCGTTATTTCTTGTCCCGGTATATTCAGTTTCCATTCCCCTTCCTTTTCAAACCCCGCAATGTCTTCCCGGCTCATTTTCCCGATTTCCGCGGATATGGTTTTCATTAGTTTTCCGAACCTGGGACCCAGGGTCTTGAAATTGGGTTTGATGCGTTTTACCAGGATACTGCTCGTATCCGGGAGGAATTCGATTTCCTTTACGTTTATTTCCGTGAGTATCAGGTCCTTGACTGCCTTCACTTTTTCCTGGAATCCGTTGTTCAGAACCGGGATCATCAGTTTATTAAGGGGCTGGCGGACTTTAATGTTGACTTTCCTTCTCAGTCCCAGGACCATCGATGAAATCCTCTGGGCAAGGTCCATTCTTTCCTCCAGATCCCTGTCGATCAGTGCCGGGTCATGGGATGGAAAGTCACACAGATGCACCGATTCGGCTTTGAATCTTCCGGTGACTCCGTTAAGGTCCCTGTATAATCTTTCCGAATATATGGGTGCCAGTGGCGCCATCAGCCGGAATACTGTTTCCAGGCAGGTGTAAAGGGTCTGGTATGCTGCCCTTTTATCAAGATCGAATTCACCTCCCCAGAATCTTTTACGGTTCAGCCTTACATACCAGTTGCTGAGGTGTTCAACAACGAATTCTTGGATCGCTCTTCCTGTACGGGTGGGTTCGTAATCATCCATTTGCCGGT
>CBFDEE010000346.1:0-3135 GCA_965603745.1 uncultured Bacteroides sp.
AGGAAATCGGTATGGATTTTTCCGTTGATTACCTGGCCACCACGGATTTCGTTGACAGGTACAATACAAGTTACCAGATGGCTTATATTCTCGGTGTCTTCGGTGCTGATCTAGGATACCTGAACATCTACAACAAGAATACCCAGGTCGTAGACTACCTTACTTCGATCAACCGGCTTGCTGATGGTATTAAAGTGGGACAGTTTTTTGATTTTTCCACTCTCAAGCGCTTGTCCACCAGCAGGGAAAACATGGACTCCCTGATGTATATTTCAGTGCACAGTTTTAATAATATGGACTCCTACCTGAGGGAAACCCACAGGGGCCACCTGAGTGCACTCATGATCACGGGGATTTGGGTCGAGGGTATGTACCTGGCCACCCAGGTTGCAAAGGAAAATTCCGATCCCGCTTTGCTTGTCCGGATCGGTGAACAAAAACTGAACATGAATAATCTTTTCCTCATCCTTAATGCTTATAAGAGCCAGAAGCAGATCCAGGATCTGATGGATGTACTGAATGAGATCAAAGTCGAGTTCGACAAGGTGAAGATCACCTACGAGATGGGAGAACCGGAAACAGTCGAGCATGAAGGGATGATCATGATCGTGCAGAATGAGAGAAGCATCGTAAACATCACGGATGAACAGATGCAGAACATCATCATGAAGACAGAAGAAGTCAGAAACAAGTTAATTGAAATATAATGGCACGGATCACAACGCTTTTACTGATCGCTTTACTTATCGGGACAGCCGGAATCCTGAGTGCACAGGCCACTCCCGATGAAATGGTAGATATCTGTGCCGGAAAAGCCGGTGATGATGCTACCTATCTTAAGGACTTTCAGGTAAAACTGGATGTATCTGTTGACGGTCGTCCACAGGTTGCCAGGTACCCACTGGTGCTCAGCAGTAATAATGTCTACCGTTTTTCAGTCTGCGATATGGAAGAGTCGGAAGGCAAGGCTGTGATCAAACTCTACGATAACAACCGCCTTATTTTCAGTTCATACTCCGAGGATACCAGCGAAGAGTTCAATCCCTTTAATTTCCTCTGCCGGAAAACCGGGATCTATCATGTTTTCATTTCCTTTCTTGACGGAAAACCCGGTGAGGCCGTAGGGATTCTTTCATACGTGAGCAAAAAATAATCAGCTCATGACATTACTCAACGCTGCTGCTTTTCGTGCAAATAACACGAAAAAAGGCAGCTTATGAATAATGCCAATCGCCGCTTTTTAAAGGAAGATCAGTTGAATACCAGGAGCATGATGTAGCCGGCGAACAGGAGGCCGAAAATGATCTCGCCGGCCAGTTTTGAACGTATGTTGAAGAAATACCAGGACAGGATGTACGAGACCGGGATAGCAACGAAGTAGATCATTTCAATGGCCCTGCTGTAGATCAGGAGGAAGGCGGCCATAATAAAGGCAAATATCCAGAAATTCAGGCGGAAAAACTTGCGGATATAAATTTTCAGTCCCTGGTAGGCACCCAGCATTTTCCTGCTTGCCAGAATGATCACCAGCAACAGATAGGCATAGAAAATGATATAGCTGGTATTCAGGTAAGCGGTATCGCGGTCATGTACAAAATTATAACGGATCATCTCCCAGTTCTCTGACAGATTCTGCCCGCTGAGGTAATACCATGAAAAAAGGAAAACATAGGGGGTGATGAAACCCAGGATGGTAAATGCCCATTCCCTCCAGTAAATGGCCCTTAGCAGGGAGAGCCCGGTCCAGACCACCAGTATCAGAAATACCGAACGCGCATAAAACAGGCTGGCAAGGGAAATCAGGAATGCAGTCATGAAGAACTCCAGTGCAAGTCCCTCTTTCTTGTAAGCATCGAACATCATCTCAATACCAAGAACCAGGAAAATGCCCGCAAAAACCACCGGGTTCAGCTGCTGAAGCGGCAGATAACTGCCAACAACCAGGAGATACAGTATTGCCGGCAGGTATGTGCGTTGTTTTAAAAGTATGAATTTCGTATTCAGCCTTGAAAGCCAGAGTGCTATAAAAATATTCAGGACCAGGGTTATCAGTTTCCCGAGGCATACCTGGTTTTCCAGTAATTCTGAGATCAGGCGGTAAAATGGCATTGGATTCGGTTCAAAGGCCATGCTTACGGGCTGGGGGATGATTAGGTATTTAAGCCAGATCAATACCGCAATGACCGGGATGAAAAACAACAATGCCGGTTGTCCGCCTTTGAATAATTTCAGAAACATTCCCTGATTTATATTTGAAATCTCATTTGCGTGAATGGGCAGAGATCTGCCCGGTTAACTACAGGTCAAACCCGATATCCCTCCGGTAGTATTTCCCTTCAAATTCTATCCGTTCGGCTGTTTTATATGACCTTGCCAGGGCCTGGCTCATGTCTTCCCCGTATGACGTTACTGACAGTACCCTGCCACCATTTGTAAGAACCTTCCCTTTCTCGGATCTGGTTCCGGCATGGAATACAACCGATTTTGATTCTTTCTCCAGTCCGCTTATTTCCTTACCCTTCTCATACGATCCCGGATAACCCCCTGAGACCATCATAATTGTACAAACTGTTTGTGGATCGATTTCAATTTCTTTCCTGTTGAGTTTTTTCTGTCCCACGGCAACAAACAGTTCCAGCAGGTCGGATTTAATCCTTGGCAGCACAACCTCTGCCTCAGGATCACCCATACGTACATTGTATTCTACGACGTAAGGATTACCGATCACATTCATCAGGCCGATGTAAAGGAATCCCTTGTAATCGATCTTTTCCCTGTTAAGTCCCTCAACAGAAGGTTTTACGATTTTTTCTTCAACCTTTTTCAGAAAAACTTTATCGGCAAACAGCACCGGTGAAACACATCCCATACCGCCCGTGTTCAGTCCCGTGTCACCCTCACCTATCCTCTTATAGTCCTTCGCCTCCGGGAATATCAGGTAGGATTTCCCGTCGGTAAGCACGAAAACGGAAAGCTCTATCCCGGGAAGGAATTCTTCAATGACTACATTTGAGCTGGCATCCCCGAACTTCCCTTCAAGCATTGCTTTAAGCTCCCGTGCAGCTTCATCGAAATCTTCAAGTATCAATACGCCCTTCCCGGCTGCCAGTCCATCTGCTTTGAGTACATAGGGTG
>CBFDEE010000347.1:0-3132 GCA_965603745.1 uncultured Bacteroides sp.
TACTCAGGTAGCATGCTCCCGCAAGAAAATGAAGATTGGCATTTTCCGGATCGATCTTTAACAGCTCAGTGTAAAGATGAATGGCCTCCCTGTACTCTTCAGTCATAAAGAAATACTCCGCTTCCAGGAAGGTTTGCCTGAAAAGTTGTTTATCCTGTGAGTATGCCCCGGGAATCAGGATAAAACAGACCAGGAATATATAAACAACCTGTCTCATAGCAGTATGTGTATCCGGATTGAGTCAAATATAGAAAAATTGCTTATTCGGCATTTGAAAAGTTATTCACCCTTAACAACTGACCGGATCAGACCTGAAATCCCCAGGAAAATCCCGCGTTCGTGCGGTATTTGAATATTCATAAAAATTGTTATATTGCAGGAAAGAGCCTGTTGATAACCAGATATAAGCCTGTGCACCATCCCCGGGTAAACAGAACCCGAATCAAATGCACGCCAGATGAACCTGTAAACAAATGATCACGTGAAAATAAAGTACGAACTTGAATATGCAATCAATTCATCTCCCAGGGTCCTGTTCAATCGCTTAAGCACACCGGGAGGCCTGTCGGAGTGGTTCGCTGACGATGTGAATCTTCGTGGTTCCGTTTTTACCTTCATATGGGAAAAGACGGAACAGCAGGCTGAAGTGATACAGCGGAAAGACAATAAATACATCCGTTTTCACTGGCTCGGGGACGATGATGATTGCGCCTATTTCGAGTTCCGGCTGAACCAGGACGAGCTAACCGGGGATGTTTCCCTGCTGATTACGGATTTTGCGGATGCGGATGAAAAGGATGATGCTATCGACCTCTGGGATACCCAGATTGCAGAATTGAAACATGTGATCGGACTCTGAAATATACTACCTTTATTCCCGTTTATTATTAAAAAGTTACAGGATGCGTTTAAAAATTAAACGCCTGCATATACTCCTGCTCAGATCATTTGCGGGACCATTCGCCATGACTTTCATGATCGTTATCTTCATCATGGTCATGCAATTCCTGTTTAAATATATCAATGATCTCGTTGGCAAGGGACTTGAATTTCCGGTCGTATCCGAGTTCACACTTTACCTGACAGCATCCATGGTACCCATGGCCTTACCGCTGGCCATTCTCATGGCTGCCCTGATGACCTTCGGGAATCTTGGGGAATTCTATGAGCTCACCGCCATGAAATCATCCGGAATATCCCTGGTCAGGATCATGCTTCCGCTTATTGTCCTCATCGTGTTCATGAGCCTGGGAGCTTTTGCGTTTTCAAATTACGTATTGCCCGTAGCAAACCTCAAGTGGCGTTCCCTTCTGTATGATATCCAGCGAAAACAGCCGGCATTCAATATCGATGATGGAGTCTTTTACAACGGGATCGAGGGATTCAGCATGCGGATCGACAGAAAGGACCCGAACACCAATATGCTCTTCGGCATACGTATCTACGACCATACGGAGCGCAAGGGGAATAACATGGTAACGGTGGCGGATTCCGGATTTATGAAAGTATCTGAAGATGACACTTACCTGATCTTCACTATGTACAATGGCCGTTCCTACAACGAGATCGATTCCGACCGTAAAAACAAAAAGGATTTTACCTTTCCACACAGGAAGGACTATTTCCTGGAACAATCCCTTCTGATCGAGCTGACAGGCTTCGGACTGGACCGTACGGACGAATCCCTGTTCAAAAGCAACTATTCAATGATGAGCCTGGCCATGCTTACACATTATGAAGATTCATTCGATACCGAAATTAAACGGATCTATAAAGGTTTGAATGAATCCCTCTCAAAAAGGACATATTACCCGGAACGGCGTCAGTATCCCCGGCATAAACAGACAGAACAGGTTGCTGAAGACTCCGGCATCCTCAGGCTCAATATAGACAGTCTCTTCAACGGGCTCTCACAGAGAAACAGGGAACAGACTATCGAGTCTGCCCTGTCCCAGGCACGGGCATCCATGAATTTCATTACCACTTCGGAAACGAACTCGAGCTCGAAGGTCGCCCGTCTGCGCAAATACCAGATCGAGATACACCGGAAATTCACTCTTACGTTCGCCTGCCTTATCTTTTTCTTTATCGGAGCCCCGCTGGGTGCGATCATACGGAAAGGGGGATTGGGCATGCCGACTGTGATCTCCGTCCTTTTCTTCCTGGCCTGGTATATCCTGTCCATGTCCGGTGAACAGTTTGCAAGAGACAGCGCCATGAAACCGTATCTGGGAATGTGGCTTTCATCAGCCATTCTGGTTCCCATCGGCCTCTGGTTGACATATAAATCCATGACCGACTCTGCATTGCTTAACATGGAAACGTACAGTTCTTTCTTCCGCAGGATCCGCAGGAGGATACGATATATGCGTATTAAGTTCGGACTCTCATCATGAAGATCCTGATTCTCAGCACAAAGATGCCGTGGCCACCAAAAGACGGGGGTGCCATTGCCACGCTGAACCTTGCTGTGGGACTCGCCCGGAATGGCGCCGATGTCACCCTCCTGTCAATGAATACCGGCAAGCACTATTTCAATCCGGACCATATTCCAGGCCATATAAAGGACCTCATACACATCCGGTCTGTAGATGCTGATACAAGGATACGGCCCCTGAGGCTGATGGCGAATCTCCTGTTCTCCTCCTATCCCTATATCGCGGAGCGGTTTATATCCCGGCCTTTCCTGCAGGAACTTGAAAAATGTATGCGGGAAACCGCCTTTGACATTGTCCAGATCGAAGGCCCGTACCTGGAATTCTGCCTGCCTTCAATCCGCGCGCGTTCTGTCATTTCACTGCGGGCCCATAACCTGGAACACCGGATCTGGGCCCTGAGATCAAGGGAGGAAAAAAAACCTGCCAGGCGCATCTATTTTAAATCCCTGTCGGCCAGGATCTTCAAACTGGAGAAGAAACTCCTCGGAGAAATTGACCTGCTGGTCCCCATCTCAGGATCTGATGCAGATGGCTTCAGGCAGATGAAACACGACCTGCCTGTGATGGTATGTCCCACGGGACTGGACCTGGCCAACTACCCTGCCGGCAATACAGGAAGCGATATCCGGCTCTTTTTTATCGGTGCCCTTGACTGGGCTCCGAACCAGGAGGGACTGGACTGGTTCTTTGAGAA
>CBFDEE010000348.1:0-3112 GCA_965603745.1 uncultured Bacteroides sp.
GAGGCAGCACAGAAAAGTATTGTAATGCTGAAAAACGAGGGACAGGTCCTGCCCCTCTCAAAAGGAACCGAATCTGTCTACATCCTGGGTCCCAACGCATCCAATATAGACGTCATGCTTGGTAATTATTACGGTGTGAGCGACCGGATGACTACCATCGTGGAAGGAATTACCGGGAAGGCGGAACCCGGGACATTTGTACAGTACCGGCAGGGGGCCCTGCTGAACCAGGAAAAAGTCAATTCGAACGACTGGGCAACCGGGGACGCGAAACGGGCAGATGTCATCATCGCCGTTATGGGCATGTCGCCCCTTCTCGAGGGAGAAGAAGGGGAGTCCCTCCTCTCTCCCACCAAGGGCGACCGGCTGGACCTGTGCCTCCCGGATAACCAGGTCGAATTCATTAAAAACCTAAGAGACAGGAACGAGAAACCTATCATCCTGGTGCTGACCGGTGGAAGCCCCATCGACATCAGCGAGGTGGAATCCCTGGTCGATGCCATCCTGTTTGTATGGTATCCCGGCGAACGGGGAGGAAACGCCGTGGCAGATATAATCTTCGGTAATGCGAATCCATCGGGTCGCCTGCCCATTACCTTTCCGAAGTCTGTAGCGGATCTCCCCCCCTTTGATGATTATTCAATGAAAGGCCGGACCTACCGGTATATGACCAAAGAACCCATGTATCCCTTCGGATTCGGGCTCAGCTATACGGACTTTCAATATGAAGCATACGATACGGGCCCGTTCGAGATCAGCCGGGACGGGGAACTCGGCATTGAAGTTATGGTGAGTAACCAGGGTACTGTCGCTGGCGAAGAAGTGGTGCAATTATATGTTTCGGATCTGGAAGCATCCACTTATGTGCCCATAAATGCACTGAAGGATTTCAGGCGGATTTCCCTCGAACCCGGTGAAAGCCGGCAGGTTTCCTTTACGATTACTCCTGATATGCTTGAAATGATTAATGACGAAGGAGAATCTGTGCTGGAGTCCGGGGAATTCCGGATTACGGTTGGGGGTTCCTCTCCGGGATCACGCAGCCTCAGCCTGGGTGCTCCCCAACCGGTCGAAATCATACTGTCGCTGAAGTGAGAAAACTGCTTATATCCTTGCTGGCTGTAATGCTGTTCTCATGCAATCCGCATGAACAATACTCGTTTACCCATTACAACATCCAGGCTGAACTGGATCCGGATAAGGGACATTTTTCCGCCAATATGCAGATGGTATACGTAGCTCATAAGGAGTATACAGACAGCATCTGTTTTGATCTTAACCCAGATGTCAGTATCCACACCCTCACGGTCCAGGAACTGGAGCATTTCCGGTTTTATGGAAATGATAAAGGCATACTTGTACTGTACATCGAAGAACCGGTCCACCCGAATGACCAGCTGCATATTTCTCTTAGCTATTCAGGCCGGCTGGATGAGCAGACTTTGACTGCCATGGATTCCACACTCTGCTGGTATCCGGCCAATGAGGATACACAACCCTTCACCTACCAGGTAAAACTTGCACTCCCTGGCAGCTGGTATATAAGTCATCCGGAAGCAAACACGGGCAAGCATGGGAAATGGCAGATACAGTCCGAAAATCCGCAAAGCTCGCTTGAACTTGCCTTTGCCCGCAGGTGATCCTATGTTGAACAGATTATGACTACCGGATTATAATGTTATTTTTATGCCTGATCCTAAACATTCATGAGAAAGATATACATCCTCATCATCCTCCTAATATTCCTTTCGGGGATTTTTATCGTGCTGTACTCCGGGCTGAAATCAAAGGATGCTTTTTCGGAAAACCTCATCATTTCACTTTCAAACTCACTGGAGAAGGACCTGGTTGCATATTTTGATCCCATCAGGGATGAGTACATCCGTGTAAATAAAAACTTCGGTGCCTATTCAGGGGAACAGATGGATGAGGATTCCCTCTGTTCATTTTTTATCCCGGCCCTTGCCGGACGCAATGCCATCGGTTCTGTACTCCTTTACAACAGCGGGGGATATGCATTCAATGTATACCGCGAAAAAAACTCCTATGTCAGCAGTCTGGAGATACAGGAACAGGATCAGGGTGCACTTATTTGGTCGCGCCGGGGGAATGACAACAGCATCAGCAGTACGTGGACCGAACTTACTGTTGGACAGGAAGCAAGGAGGAAGACCCTCCGGTATATACTGGACCTTATTTCCGGGGATGATGAATCCGTTGTGTGGACGGGTGCCTATCAATCAAACCGGCTCAGGGAGCCGGTAATTACCGCTGCAGTGGACTGGTACTCGGAGCTGGATTCGAGCAAATTCGTATGTGCTTTTGAAATGCCTGTCCGGCTGATCATCAGGCATCTGCAATCCTATTCCAGGTACAAAAAACGCAGGATATTCCTGGCCATGGAATCCGGCCAGATGATCGATATCCCAGCCAGTATTCCCGACAGTATACAATTCCTGGAAGACCGGTACAAGGAGGGCGGGCTGGGTACCATCCAGGACAGCATACTGAAGGATTTTACAACATCCTGGCTCCGGCTGGGCGGCGAAACGGATATGACCTATTACCTGCAGATCGGCCGGGATGACTGGTGGATTCATATCCGGGAATTCTCCTCCTTTGATAATATTGCGGCCATGGGACTGGCACTGCCCGAAGGATCCCTTAAAACGGGACTGCTAAGGCGCTATTCCCGTCCGATCATTGCCGTGACCCTTTTCCTGATAAGCCTTATCATATATCTGATTGCCAGTTCAAAACGGAAAAGGCTTTTAAAACCTTCTTCCGGAACAGGGAAATAAACAGACTGGACCGACCTGATCAGGAAAGGAGATCTGTGCCATACGGATCGAAAAAGGCTCGGAGCCCGTCTATGTTAAGACCGTTGACAAGAACGGGAATAAAAAGGAACGATCCTACGTCCGCTCGGGCAACACCTCACAGGAAATACCCTCTCTTAAGGAAATCACCGGGTATATTTCAAAGCGGTTCTATGATATACGAGACGAAAGGCGGCATTCACCGTAGATTTACTGACAGCCCTGACAGAAGCCTTGCATTCACCGAAGATTTACTGACAGCCCTGACAGAAGCCGGGGGTGTCACTCCCGGG
>CBFDEE010000349.1:0-3104 GCA_965603745.1 uncultured Bacteroides sp.
GCTGCGGCAGGATGTTTTTGACCCGGAAAATTCAAGCACTGAACTGTATAATATCCGGCTTGATCCGGGAGAAATTAAAAATGTCGCCGGAGAACATCCCGGGATCGTGCATGAGCTTATGATCCTGCTTGAAAATGCGCGAACAGATTCCGAGAGTTTTCCATTTGCTGTGAATTACCCTTGAAAACATATACCCTTTCACATGATACGCGCAGTACTGTTTGATATGGATGGGGTACTGGTTGATTCCGAGCAATTTATCAGGCAGGCGGCCGTCATGATGTTTGAGGAAAAGGGATGGCTGGTCCGGGACGAAGATTTCATACCTTTTACAGGGACCGGCGAAGACCGTTTCCTTGGCGGGGTAGCTGAGAAATATGGTATTCCCCTGGATATTGAAAAAGACAAGGCCAGTACCTACCTGATCTATGAAAAGATCTGTGCGGGCAGGCTTAATGCCTTGCCGGGTGTAATGAAGACCATGGACATGTGCCGGTCCCGGAAACTGAAAACGGCCGTTACGACCAGTGCCGACGAATTTAAAATGCTTGTCAATCTGAGGGAGATAGGACTGCCTGTGAATTCCTTTGACCATACCGTATTTGCAAATATGGTCAGTAAAAAGAAGCCGGACCCTGAGATATACCTGACAGCTGCCGGAATGCTGGGAGTGGAGGCAGAAGAATGCCTGGTTATCGAAGATGCCCCTAGCGGGCTTCAGGCGGCTGAAGCAGCCGGCATGCGATCCCTGGCTCTTAGTACCACCTTCCCTCCAGGGGCTCTCGGCCTCGCAGACTGGATTATACCGGACCTGTCGCACATGCGGGATGAATTCCTTGACTGGTAGAATGCAGGATGATTACTATATTTATAAATTATCAGCTAAAAACTAAATGTAATGGATATGGTAAAACTTGGAAGAACAGATATTGAAGTCTCACAAATCGCATTCGGCGCCTGGGCCATCGGGGGATGGATGTGGGGTGGCAGCGATGAAATTGAGGCGAGGCGGGCGCTGGATGCGAGTATTGACAAGGGTATAACATCCATTGATACCGCCCCCGCTTATGGTTTCGGACTGAGCGAGCGGATTATCGGTGAGGCCATTCAGGGAAAGCGTGACAGGGTGCAGATCCTCACCAAGTACGGATTGCGCTGGGATACGGAACAGGGAGAGTTTTTCTTCGCTAGCCGGAATATGGAAGGGAAGGACATCAATATGCACAGGTATGCAGGAAAGGAAAGCATTCTCAAAGAATGCGAGGAAAGTCTCAGGAGACTGAAAACCGATTATATTGACCTCTACCAGATACACTGGTCCGATCCCACAACACCCATCGAAGAAAGCATGGAGGCTGTAGAATTACTTATACGGCAGGGCAAGGTCCGTGCAGCAGGTGTCAGCAATTACCAGGTGGATGAAATGCTGAGGGCTGACAGTATCCTGACCCTGGCATCCAACCAGGTTCCGTACAGCATGGTAAGGAGAGGGATTGAAAAAGAGCTTATCCCCCATTGCATTGAAAACAACATCAGCATTATGGTATACAGTCCCCTTCAAAGAGGCATCCTGACGGGAAAGATAAAGCCAAAACACCGGTTCAATGAAGGGGACACTCGCCCGGACACTCATTATTACAGGCCGGAGAATATAAGCAGGATCAACGGATTCCTGGAACGTATCCGCCCCTTGGCAGATGAAAAAAGTGTAAGCCTGGCCCAGCTGGTCCTTCGATGGACCCTTCAGCAACCAGGCATAAGCTGCCTGCTGGCCGGTGCAAGGAATGAAAGCCAGCTGTCCGAGAACGCGGGTACACTCGGATTCGAACTGAGCAGCTCAGAGATGGATGCTATTGAGAATAATCTGGAAAAACTGGAACTGGATCTTGATGCATAATGAATATTATAGTATCTTATCCGGAGAACCGGACAGCGTCTGGCCGATATGAGTAAATACATTTTAAAAGATTTCCCGGATTCCTCCGCATTGCTATTCGATTACCAGAGTATGCAGGCAGAGGAAGTTATGCAGGTGAACACCCATGTCCATACCCCTTATTCCTTCAGTTCCTTCTCCAGCATAGAAGAGATTTTTAATCAGGCATCCAGGGAGAATGTCCGGGTACTGGGCATAAATGATTTTTTCCTTGCTGAGGGTTTCAGGGAATTCTACGAGGAGGGGCTCAGGCGCAGGATCTTCCCTATGTTTAATATTGAGATCGTGGGACTCATGGTCAGGGAGCAATATAACCGGTTCAGGATCAACGATCCTGTCAATCCGGGCCGAACTTACCTTTCTGGCAAGGGGCTCGATTATCCTTACCATATTGATGAAGAACTCGGATGCCGCCTGAATAACAGCATTCATGAGATCCAGATATATGTAAAGGAGATTATAGAAAAAGCCGGCCGGGTAATCCGGGAAGCCGATCCAGGGCTGAGCCTGAAATACTCAGAAGTCAGGAGGATATATGCCCGTGAATTTGTAACTGAAAGACATATAAGCAGGGCCATTCGCTCCCTTATTTATGATAAATATAAAAAAGCCTCAGATCGTCTGAGCATCCTCATGAACATATGCGGGATACATGAATGTTCCATCGACATGGAAGATCATGCCTGCGTCGAAAATGAGATAAGGTCCCGCTTCCTTAAATCCGGGGGAAGAGCCTTTATCCCCGAGGAATCGAGCGCCTTCCTCCCTGTCTCTGAGGTCCTGAAGATCATTATCAACACCGGTGGCATTCCCTGCTACAGTGTTCTGCTCGACGATGAGGAGGGCCGCTGTACGGAATACGAAGCCAACAAACAGATCCTGCTGAATGAGCTGAAAATTCACAATATCCACTGCATAGAATTCCTTCCTTACAGGAACCATCCGGAGATCTTAAAGGATTATACACGTTTTTTCAGGGAAAACGGTTACCTGGTCCTGTTCGGGACAGCGCACAGCACCCCCGATATGAAGCCGCTCAGGGTGTGTACCAGGGACGGGGAATACCTGGATGATGAACTATCCGCCGTAGCCTTTGAAGGTGCGAGCGTGATTGCTGCCCACCAGTACCTGAGGGCCAGGGGTGAAACCGGTTACCTGGAAGTTGCTG